>DATNJE010000023.1:0-5886 GCA_035604095.1 Terriglobales bacterium | reverse complement strand
AGCGCGTCGGCGGTCAAGTCCAGGAGCCACGAGCGCACCACGCTGCCGAAGCGCCAGATCTCGGAGATTTGCGCCAGGTCGAGATCGAATTCTTTCTTGGCTTCCATGATTGCGAAACCTTCGGCGTAGGCCTGCATCAGGCCATACTCGATCCCGTTGTGCACCATCTTGACGAAATGCCCGGCGCCCACCGGTCCCACGTGGCCCCAGCCGCGGTCGGCGGCCGGCGCCAGGGTGCGGAAGATCGGGGTCAGCCGCTCGACCACGGGCTGATCGCCCCCGATCATGAGGCTGTAGCCTTCCGTGAGTCCCCAGATGCCGCCGCTGGTACCCACGTCCACGAAGTTGATGCTGTTCTGCCGCAGGCTGGCGCCGCGTCGCAGGTCGTCCTTGTAATTGCTGTTGCCGCCGTCGATGATGGCATCCCCGGCGCTCAAGTGAAGTACCAGCGCCGCGATGGTCTGGTCCACGGGATCGCCCGCCGGCACCATCAACCACACCGTGCGTGGCGGCTTTAACTGCCCCAGCAGCGACGCCAGCGAATCGGCGATGGCGATGCCTTTCTCCGCGGCGCGCCGGCCGGCCTCGGGGCTGGGATCATAGCCCACCACGCGATGCCCGCCGCCCACCAGCCGCTCGCTCATGTTGGCGCCCATTCGTCCAAGGCCGACCATCCCAAGATCCATGTGCTTGCTCCTTGTTGTTCTATGCTGCCGGGACCGCCGGCGCCACCGTTACTCCCAACTCGGCTAAATCCCGGCGCAGTTGATTCGCATCCTCAAATTGGATGACGCGCATCCCCACCTGCCGCGCGCCTTCCAGGTTCAGCGGGCGATCGTCAATGAAGCAACATTCTTCGTGGGTTTTCTGGGTCACGTCGAGCGCCAGCTTGTAAATCGCCGGATCCGGCTTGCGCAGCCGGACGAAACACGAGCTGAAAAACGCTGCGAAAATTTCGCGGAGCCCGAATTTCTCGATGCGGAACAGATTCAACTCCAGCGATTCGTTGTTGATGGCTGCCAGCAGATACCTGCCAGCAAGTTCTCGAGCCAGCGCCAGCGAGTCCGGTTGCGGCTGCGATTGCGCGTACAGGAACGTCATGAACTGTTCGCGGCTGAAGGCTTGCCGACGGCAGAACACCGTCCGCTCGAGATAATCGTCCAGCGACATCTTGCCGGTTTCGAGCGCCGAGACCAGGGCCTCATGGCGCTGTTCAAGCTCTTCTTCGTCGAGCGCGAAACGCAGGGCGGCCGCGTGCCGCGTATCTCGGTCCCACCCATTGGTCGCGAGCACGCCGCCAACGTCCCAGAATAACGTGGTGATCTCAGCCACCGAGCGTCTCCTCGATCTGCCGCAGGCCGGACGCCGTATCCTGGTCCAACTGCACGCGCAGCACGCGGCGGCTGCGCTGCTGAAGCGCCTGGTAATCGCCCTCGGCCTGCGCGCGGATCAATTGTGCGAACGAATAGTTCGTCTCGGGGACGGGCAGTTCCTCACCCGGCTCGTCGACGATCTGCAGGAACACTCCCGTGTTCGGTCCGCCTTTATGCAGTTGGCCGGTGGAGTGGAGAAACCGCGGACCGAATCCCAGAGTGGTTGCCGCGCGCGTGCGGTCTCGCAGCCTGGTGCGGATCTGCTGCAGGGCCGACGAGGTTTCCGAAGTCGGATTCAGATACGCCTGAATGCTGATGTAATCCCCGGGCTTCACCGACGACAACCACTGCTTCACCGCCTGCGACAACTCATTCTTGTCGTCCGCGCGCACCAGATCAGCGCCAGCGCCTGCCTGCCTCTGGCTACCTGCAGCGGACATGGCTTTCTTCGCCAGCTCCTTCGCGAGTTGAACATCGGGCTGGTTGAACGGCTGGATTCCCAGCACCGAACCGGCTGCGGCCACCGCGACCTCCCAGCGAAAGAACTCCTGCCCGAGATCGGTTTTCCGCCGCAATTGAAGGCAGGCCACCGGATGCCCAGCGGACTCGAGCGCCTTCACCCTGGCCGCGACTTGAGTGCTCGAGTCCCCTTCGAGCAGCAGAACGGCGAAGAAGCGGTCCTTGCCGTATGCGCCCGGATCCCCGAGCGGCTCGTCCGCCACGGGGACAATGCCCTTGTCGTCTTTGCCGGTGCTCTCCGCGATCAACTGCTCCGCCCAGATGGGAAATGCTTCGAGCGATGGCGACGCGAGGAACGTGACCTTGTCGCGCCCGGCGAGCGCCAACTCGCCCATGGCCGCGCCCAGGCGCAGCGGCGCGCTGGATGTCTCCGGCACGCAGAAGGCAGAGCTCTCCGCTGAGGTGAGGCCGGCGTCGAGCAACCGGCGGATGTCCACCCCGATCAGCGCTGCCGGGACCAGTCCGAACACGGTAAGCGCGGAGTAGCGTCCGCCGACCTCGACCGGCGACGAGAAGGTCGCGCGGAATCCACGTTCCGCCGCCAGCTTCTCCAGCGACGAACCGGGATCGGTGATGGCCACGAAGTGCGGCCCCGGCTGCCGGCCGGTCTGGCTCAGCCGCTGCCAGAAGTAGTGGAAGAAGGAGCTGGTCTCCGTCGTCGTGCCCGACTTGCTGGAGACCAGAAACAGCGTCCTCTCCAGATCCACGCGCGATTCGACGCCGCGCACCGCGCCGGGATGGGTGCTGTCCAGGACAATCAGCTCCGGACGGCCACGGGCGTTGCCGAATGTCCGCTGAAACACTTCCGGCGCCAGGCTGGAGCCGCCCATCCCCAACAGGACCACGTGGCGGAAGCCCTCATCGCGGACGCGATCGGCGAAGGCCACGAGCGCCGGCACTTGCGCGTGCATGGTCTCCGGCAGCGTGAGCCAGCCCATGCGGTCCGTCAGTTCCGGCACCGGTTTTGCCGACCACAGGGTGTAGTCCTTGGCCCACATGCGGCGCGCGAAGCTGCCTTGCTGCCATGCCCCGAGCCGCTCTTCGACAAGCTTCTCCCACGGCCCGAGCGACAGCGTCTGCGCATCCACCTGGCTGGCGACGATGCTGCACCGCTTCTCCTCCAGCGACTCCAGCAGCTTGTCCATGGACTCCGAGAAGGCCTTGACGCCTTCCTCCTGCAGTTTCTCGGTGATCGCGTTCAAGTCGACGCCCAGTTTTCCCAGCCGCTCGACCGCTCCCCGCGCCTGGTCCACGCCTTCGGTGACGGTCTCGCGCACCTTGCCGTGATCCCGGAAGGCATTGAGCGTTGCCGGAGGCAGGGTGTTGACCGTGTCCGGTCCAATAAGCGATTCCACGTACAGCACATCTGAATAGGCGGGATTCTTGGTGCCGGTGCTCGCCCACAGCACCCGCTGCACGCGCGCGCCCCGCTTGGCCAGGGCTTTCCAGCGGTCGCTGGAGAAAATCTCCTGGAAGCGCTCATACACCAGCTTGGAATTCGCGACCGCAATGGCGCCGCGCAGCGCCAGCGCTTCGGGCGTATTGATCCGCTCCAGTTCCTTGTCCACCGCGGTGTCGACGCGGCTCACGAAGAAGGACGCCACCGAAGCCACGCGCTGCGGCTGGAAATTGCGCTCCAGCCCGCTGATATACGCGTTGGCCACCGCCTCGTAATGTGCCAGCGAGAACATCAGCGTGATATTCACGTTGATGCCTTCGGCAATCAGGGTGAGAATCGCCGGAATGCCTTCCGGGGTGGCGGGAATCTTGACCAACAGGTTGGGCCGGTCCACGGCGTACCACAGCCGCCGCGCCTCGGCAGTGCTGCCGCCAGTGTCCTGGGCCAGCCCGGGCGAAACCTCGATGCTCACGAAGCCGTCCGCGCCTTCGGTGCGGTCGTACACCGGGCGCAGGACGTCGGCCGCGGCCTGAATGTCCGCGATCTCGATGGCGTCGAACAGCGCCATGGGAGACATGTTCGGGTCGGTGGTGAGCAAGTGCTGGAGCTGTTCGTCGTAGTCGGAGCTGCCGGCAATGGCCTTGTCAAAGATCGTGGGATTGCTGGTAAGCCCGCTCAGCCCGTCTTCTTCCACCAGCCGCTTCAGCTCTCCCGAAGTGATCAGGTTGCGGCGGATGTAGTCCAGCCAGATGGATTGCCCATGGACATGCAGTTCCAGCAGATGATTCCGGGTAGGATTGCTCGGACGTTCCGCAAGCGTGCTCATCTTTCAGACTCCTCTTCTCATCCCTTGTTGGCGGGGGCGGCCGCGTAGCGTTCCTCGATGGCTCGTATCTTTCCCAGGCGGCGAACGTGCCGCGGTTCCCGGGTGAACATCGCGCCCAGGAAGGCGCGCACCAGTTCGCGCGCCAGTTCCACTCCGATCACCCGCGCGCCCAGCACCAGCACGTTCATGTCGTCATGTTCGACGCCCTGATGCGCCGAGTAGGTATCGTGGCAAATCCCGGCGCGGATTCCCGGGACCTTGTTGGCCGCTACCGACGCACCCACGCCGCTACCACAGATCAGGATGCCGCGGGCGGCCCGGCCTTCCAACACCGCCTGCGCGACCGCGTCGGCGTAGTCGGGATAGTCCACCGGCTCGGTGCTGTTCGTGCCCAGGTCAGTGGCCTCGTGCCCCGAGCTGCGCAGCCACGGCGCCAGCTCCTGTTTGAGCGGGAACCCAGCGTGATCGGCGGCGATGGCGACTCGCACGACTCACCTCCCGGCAAGGCGCAACGCGTGTTGCACCACGTTGTCCACGTTGAAGCCGAGCTTTTCCATCACGATTTTTCCCGGCGCCGACGCGCCGAAACGGTCGATCCCGATCACCGCGCCTTTTTCGCCGACGTATTTGTACCAGCCCAGCGTCGCGCCGGCTTCAACGGCAAGCTTGGGAACATCTTTGAGAAGAACCTGTTCCCGATATTCAGCCGGTTGTTCCTCGAACAGCTCCCAGCTTGGCATCGACACCACGCGCGCCGCTATCTTCCGTTCGGCCAGCTTCTCCCGCGCCGCCAGCACGAGCTGCACTTCCGACCCGGTGGCGATGAGGATCACGTCAGCGCGCTCCTGTTCGCCCGCCAGGATGTAAGCCCCTCGCGCCACACCCTCGCGTAGCGGGAACTTGTCTGGATCCATGATGGGCAGGTTCTGCCGGGTCAGCACCAGGCACACCGGCCTGCGGCGCTCGATGGCGATGCGCCAGGCGACCGTGGTCTCGTTGGCGTCGCCCGGGCGCAGCACCGTCATGTGGGGCATCGCGCGCAGGCTCATCAGGTGCTCGACCGGCTCGTGCGTGGGCCCGTCTTCGCCCAGCCCGATGCTGTCGTGCGTGAACACGAAGATGGAATGGCTCTCCATCAGGGCCGCGAGGCGCAGCGATGGCCGCATGTAGTCGGTAAAGACGAAGAAGGTCGCGCCGTAGGGGATCAACCCTCCGTGCATCGCCATGCCGTTTACGATGGTGCCCATGGCATGCTCGCGCACGCCAAAGTGGACGTTGCGGCCGCCATCATTGCTGATTCCGAAATCGCCATAACCTGCGAGGTAGGTCTTGGTAGACGGATTCAGGTCGGCGGAACCGCCGATCAATTCCGGCAGGCGCTTGGCGATGGCGTTCATTACTTTGCTCGAGGCGACACGTGTCGCGAGGCCGGCCGGATCCGGCTTGAACCAGGGCAGATCCGCGGACCAGTTCTTCGGAAGCTCGCCACGGATCATGCGATCCAATTGCGCGGCGTCGTCGGGATGCTGCTGGCGGTAGTTGTCAAACAAGTCCTTCCACTGCGATTCCAGTTGCGCTCCACGCTCGACGGCCTGGCGGAGATGCGCGCGGGCCTCCTCGGGGATGTAGAACGCCGGCTCGGCCGGCCAGCCCAGCTTCTGCTTGGTGGCACGCGTGGCTTCGGGGCCAAGCGGCTCGCCGTGTGCTTCAAAGGTGTCCTGCTTGGGACTGCCGTATCCGATGTGGTTGCGTACCACCAGCAGCGACGG
>DATNJE010000022.1:0-10435 GCA_035604095.1 Terriglobales bacterium | reverse complement strand
GATCAGGTAAGCCCCAATATCGTTGTAAGGATTGCCGAACTCGGGATCGACCCGGATCGCCTCCAGGCATTCCGCGATGGCGCGCTCGTGGTCGCCGAGGAAAGAGTAGCTCCAGCCGCGAAAAGTGTAGGCTTCGGCCGTGGGGTAGGCTTCGATTGACTGGGTGTAGAGTGCGATGGCCTCGTCGTACTCGCCGTGCATCTGACGCTCGTAGGCCTGCTGAAAATATTCCACGGCCAGCTTGCGGAGATCGCTTTCCGATGGCATAGGGCTCGACAGGAAGGATATCGACAGGAAGAATTATGACCATCGTACCCAGGTTTGACAAACCGGCGCGGACGCTACGGACGCTTTGGATATTCGTCGTTCTTGCGCTGGCTCTGGCCTTCGGCGCGAATTCCCTCGCCGCGCAGACCAAGTCGCAGTCCGAGGAACCGCAGACCAAAGTAACTCCCGAGGAAGCCCAGGAACTCTTCCGTTCGGTGGATGAGATCCTGAAATTCGCCAGCAAGGACACTAAGCTGCCGATCAAGCATTCCGTCAAGCGTGAACTGGCCGGGCGCGAGCAGGTGCGCAAGTTCGTCGAGACCCACATGCAGGAGGACAAGGACGCGCAGCGGCTGCAGCGCTCGGAAGCTTCCATGAAGAAGTTCGGCCTGCTGCCGCGGGACTTCGACCTGGGCAAGTTTCTCCTCGACTTGCTCGAGGATCAGGTGGCCGGCTACTACGATCCCAAGACCAAGACCGTCTACCTGTTGGATTGGGTGGCGCCAGAGGCACAGCGTCCGGTGCTGGCGCATGAGCTGACGCACGCTCTGCAGGACCAGAACTTCGACCTCGACAAGTGGCTGAAAGTGCGCGACGACGACCAGCACGACAATCCCGACAACCTCGACACCGGCGACGATGAGGAGCAAGCGGCGCGCCAGGCCGTCAGCGAAGGCCAGGGGATGGCGGTGATGATGGACTACGTGCTGGAACCGAGCGGCCACAGCCTGGCCGACACGCCGGGCGCGGGCGAGATCTTCAAGCAGAACACCATGGACCACATCGGCGACTCTCCTATCTTCGCCAACGCTCCCATGTACTTGCGCGAGATGGTGATTTTCCCGTACACCTACGGGCTTTCGTTTCACGAGGACCTGCTCACCCGCGGCGGCGCCGAGATGGCCTTCGCCGGGGCGTTCAAGAATCCGCCGCGCGACACCCGCGAGATCATGCAGCCGGATTCCTATCTCGATGGCCATCACGTGGAGCCGATGCGGCTGCCCCGGCTCGCCGACCTGCTCAAGAAAAACTACGTGGGATACGACTCCGGCTCGGTGGGCGAATTCGACGTGTACATCTTGCTCAAGCAGTACTCAGGCCCCGAGTTGGCGGAGAAGCTCTCTACGGCTTGGCGGGGCGGCGTTTACTACCTGGGGAGAAAAAAAGACACCAAGCCGCCCAAGTCCGATGCTCCGACTCCCATGAGCGACCTCGGGCTGCTGTACGTTTCCAACTGGGCCACGCCGGAGGATGCCGGCTACTTCGCCAAGGCTTACAGCCTGTGGCTTCCCAAGAAATACAAGTCGGTCACGGCGGTGGCGGAGCAGAAAGGCCGCGCGTGGACCACCGAGCAGGGCCCGGTTTCAATCGAGGTCGCCGGCAGCCGGGTGCTGGTGATGGAGGGCTTTGATGCCGCCACTGCGGCTGCCGTGCGCGCGAAGGTACTGTCACGCACCTCCGAGTCGGCGCCACGGCTCATGCACGATCTGGCCGCGCCGGTGTGGGCGACCCTGGGGATTCTCCGCTGAAAACGATGGGCTGGAAGCTCGAACGCGTTCCTGAACCCGAAGTGATGGACGAGTCCGCGGAGGTCGAAGCCTATGCCTCGGCTGCGGCGCAGACTTATCTCGAAAAGATCGACCGCACCTTCGTCCCCCACGTCGCGCGCCTGTTCCCTGCCGGAGACCCGCGCCTGGTGCGCGGACTCGCGCTCGACGTTGGCTGCGGGCCAGGACAGATTCCCATCATGATGGCCCCGCACTGGCCCGGGCTGCGCATCACCGGCCTCGACGCTGCGCCCGCCATGATCGAGCAGGCGCGCAAGGATGCCGCACGCGCCGGCGTGGCTATCAGCTTCCAGGTGCTGCGCCTCGGGCCGCACGGCGAGGCCCGCTTGCCCTTCGACGATGCCTCCTTCGACCTCGTGACCTCCAATTCCGTGCTGCATCACGTGGCCGACCCGGTGGCGTTCTTCGACGAGATTGCGCGCGTCGCCAAGCCTGACGGGGCGGTGCTCATCCGCGACGTCCGCCGCCCGTCCGCGCCTGCGTATCCGCTGCACGTGCGTTGGTTCGGACGGAAATACTCCGGAGAGATGCGGCGGTTGTACGAAGCCTCGGTCCACGCCGCCTACACGGCGGGCGAACTGCGCGACCTCTTGACCGAATCCCGCCTCAACGACGGGCGCTCGCGCGTGTTTCGGTTTCGGCTGACGCATCTGGGGATCGAGCGGAAGGCAGCGTAGGGGCGGCGGCCAGAGGCCGCCGCGACAGCCGGCGAGACGCCGGCGCTACCTCCGTGCCTCCGTGTCTCCGTGGTGAAAATCCCATTTTGTATAATCGCGGGTTCGACCTCAACCGCAAGGAGCGCGTTTGGCGCAAGCAGAAATCGGCATCATCGGCGGCAGCGGCCTCTACTCCATGCCCGGGCTTACCGACACCCGGGCCTTCCCGGTTGATACTCCCTTCGGCCCGCCTTCGGAGGCTTACGTTCTGGGTACGCTGGAGGGCCGCCGCGTAGCCTTCCTGGCGCGCCACGGACGCGGCCACCACATCCTGCCCAGCGAGCTGAACTTCCGCGCCAACATCCACGGCTTCAAGCAGCTCGGCGTGGAGCGCATCCTGTCGATCTCCGCTGTGGGGTCGCTCAAGGAAGAACACCGGCCGCTCGACTTCGTCATCCCCGACCAGTTTTTCGACCGCACCAGCAAGCGCGTCTCGACCTTCTTCGGCGATGGCATCGTCGCCCACGTCTCGTTTGCCGATCCGGTCTGCCCGGAGGTTTCCGGCGTGCTCGAGGCGGCCTGCCGCCAGGCGGGCGTGAACGCGAAGCGCGGCGGGACGTACGTCTGCATGGAAGGGCCGCAGTTCTCCACCAAGGCGGAGTCCAACGTTTACCGCAGTTGGGGCATGGACATCATCGGCATGACCAACCTGCAGGAAGCCAAGCTGGCGCGCGAAGCCGAGCTCTGCTACGCGACCGTGGCCATGGTCACCGACTACGACTGCTGGCATCCGGCGCATGAGTCCGTAACCGTCGAGCAGGTGGTCGCCAATCTGCAGAAGAACGCGGAGAACGCCGGCAAGGTCGTGCGCCACGCTATCGCGGGCATGCCGAAGACGCGCGGCTGCAAGTGCGGCCAGGCGCTGGCCGCCGCCATCCTCACCGAGCGCGACAAGATCCCGCCCCACACCCGCCTGAAACTCAGCCCGCTGCTGGACAAATATCTGGGCAAACCGGAGGGAACTTAACGATGGCGCTGCTGGTTGTCGGTTCCATGGCGTTCGACAGCATCAAGACTCCGCGCGGACAGGTGGACCGCATCCTGGGCGGCTCGGCTACGTACTTCTCGCTGGCCGCCAGCTACTTCACCGAGGTGCGCGCGGTGGCCGTGGTGGGAGACGATTTCACCGCCGAGCACGAGGCGGTGCTGAAGCGCCGCGGCGTGGCCACCGACGGCATCGAGCATGCCCGCGGCAAGACGTTCTTCTGGTCGGGAGAGTACGGGGAGAACTTCAACGAAGCCAAGACTCACGCCACCGAGTTGAACGTCTTCGAAAATTTTCACCCGCAGATCCCGAAGAAATTTCTCGACACCGAATTTCTTTTCCTGGCCAACATCGATCCCTTGCTGCAGGCCGGGGTGTGGCGGCAGATGAGCAACACGCGCCTGGTGGGCGGCGACACCATGAATTACTGGATCAAGGGCAAGCCGCAGGAATTGGCGGAGACGCTGAAGCTCATCGACGTGCTGCTGATCAACGATACGGAGACCAAGATGCTGGCCGGCGATTCCAGCCTGCCGCGCGCCGCCAACAAAGTGCTGGCCCGCGGGCCGCGCGGGCTGGTGGTGAAGCACGGCGAATACGGCGCCACCATCTTCTTCCGCGAAGGCGCGTTCGGCATCGGCAGCCATCCTTTCCGCGCGCCCGCCCTGCCCATCGAGGAGGTGCGCGATCCCACCGGCGCCGGCGATTCCTTCGCCGGCGGCTTCATGGGATACATCGCTTCGCAGGGCGAACTGAACCGCGAGGTGCTCAAGCGCGCCATGTTCTACGGCGGCGTGATGGGATCGTTCGCCGTCGAGTGCTTTGGGCCCGAGCGCCTGACCAATCTGACCCGCGAGGAGATTGAAGCCCGCTTCCAGATTTTTCGCGAGCTCACGCACCTCGACCATGAAGCGTAGGGAGTAGCGAGTGGCCGAGGCCGAGCGCGATCACGATGCCGTGCACGTCGGGGCGCTGGCCGCGGCCGTCTCCATTGTTTTCTTCCGCAATTTCTACCAGCAGGGCGCGATCCTGCTCTACGGCGACGCGGTAGCGCACATCCATATCGCCCGCCGCGTCTTCGACTCCATCACCCCTGGCCCGCTGCGGCTGGGAACGGTGTGGCTGCCGCTGCCGCACATCCTGATGATGCCATTCGTGGTCTCGGACTGGATGTGGCGCACCGGCGTCGGCGGCTCCATCGTCTCGATGATTGCTTATGTCGCAGGGACCGTGGGCGTCTTTCGCCTGGTGCGCACACGCACCTCGAGTGCTGCTGGCTGGCTGGGGGCCGCGATCTACGCTCTCAATCCCAACCTCATTTACCTCCAGGCCACGGCGATGACGGAATCGCTCTACCTGGCGCTGTTCATCTGGGCGGTGGTTTTTCTGGACGAGACCGTGAGGCCAGCCGAGCCCGAGCAGATTCCTGAACGCGCACGGTCGCTGGAGCGCGCCGCCATCCTGCTTGCGGCCGCCATGTTGACGCGCTACGACGGCTGGTGGCTGGCAGGATGCGCCTTGGCGGCCGCATTCTTACTCATGGCGTTTCTGGTGCTGAAGCGGCCCAGCACGGCGCGCGAATTCTTCTCCGGACTCCACTACCGTCCCATGCGGCGCGGGCTGCGCAATGCGGTGCTGCTGCTGGCGGCCATCCCGGCCTTGTGGCTCGCCTACAATCATCGCGAGTACGGTAACTCGCTGGAGTTCGCCAACGGCCCGTACTCGGCCCGCGCCATCGAGCAACGCACGCTTCCGGTGTCCTGGCGGCATCCCGGCGAGCACAACCCGCGCGTCGCTGCCCTCTACTTTCTCAAGTCGGTGGAACTAAACCTGGGCGGCGGACACTGGCAGTGGCCGCTGTTCGCGGCGGCGGTGGTTGGGCTTTTGATCTCGTTAGCCGGCGCGCGACGCTTCGCCGTGTGGTGGCTGTTGTGGCTTCCGCTGCCGTTCTACACACTCTCCATCGCTTATGGCAGCGTGCCGCTGTACGTTCCTGTTTGGTGGCCGTTCGCCGCGTACAACGTCCGCTATGGTCTAGAGATGCTGCCCGCCGTTGCCGTCTTTGCCGGAATCACGTTCGAGACCCTGCGGCGCGTCAGCGGCCGATTCGCCTGGCGGGCGGCGATCGCGGCGGTGGCCATTGCCATGCTCGCGGGAAGCTACATCTCCGTGTGGAAAGCGACGCCGGTTTCGATCCAGGAAGCGGTGGCCAACTCGCGGACCCGCATCCCGTACGAGCGCGCTCTGGCAGACGCGCTGCGCCGCCTTCCCCGCTCGGCGCGCCTGTTGATGTATACCGGCGCGCATGCTGGGGCGTTGCAACTGGCCGACATCCCTCTGCGGCGCGTGGTGAATGAGAGCAACCACCCGCAATGGGAGTTGGCCTTGCACGAGCCCGCGGCGCAGGCGGATTACGTGGTCGCCGCCGACGGCGATCCGGTGGCGGAGTCCGCCGCCCGGAATCGCGACACCCTGGTCCCGATCGCCATCGTCCAAAGCTCCGGCCAGCCCCGCACCACGATATACAAGACGCGACTTGCTACGCGCCCCTGAGCCGGCACGGTACAATCCTGACAAAATGATGGCTGTTCCTTTCGTGAAGGCCGCGGCCTGCGGCAATGACTTCCTGCTGATCGACGGCATGCACGCCCCCGACGATCTCGCCGGATTCACCCGCCGCATCTGCGACCGCCACCGCGGCATCGGCGCCGATGGCGTGGAGTGGCTCTTCCCCACACCTGATGCTGACGTTCGCGCCCGCCTGCTTAACGCCGACGGCTCCGAGGCGGAGATCTCCGGCAACGGCACGCGCTGTGTCGCCGCCTGGTGGGCGGTCGAGCAGGGCAAGCAGAAGATCGTGGTCCGCACCGGCGCCGGCCTGAAAACCTGCACCCTGCTCGGTCGCCGCGGCAACGAGTTCGAGTTCGAGACGGACATGGG
Source organism: Terriglobales bacterium (assembly GCA_035604095.1). GTDB lineage: Bacteria > Acidobacteriota > Terriglobia > Terriglobales > Acidobacteriaceae > JAHFUA01. Next base: position 3,959 of record DATNJE010000022.1, on the reverse strand, counting down.
AGAGCCGCAGGTCGGAGACGAGTTCTCCATCAAGCTTGCCTTCCGCGAAGTACGCGGCGTGCCGGTCTCGGTGGGCAATCCCCACTTCGTGGTTTTTGTCGAGGATTTTGCCCCCGGCTGGCAGGCGGAGGCGGCGGAAATCGGGAAGCATCACGACTTCAAGTATGGGATTAACGTTGAACTGGTTCATCCAATAAAACAAAGCGAAATAGAAGTGCGTTTCTTCGAGCGCGGCGTGGGCGAAACGAGTTCTTCCGGGACCGGTTCCTGCGCCGCTGCCGTGGCCTCGGTTTTCAGCAAGAAGGCGGTGTCGCCCGTGGTGGTTCAGGCCCCAGGTGGCGCGCAGACGGTGCGCTGGAATGGGACTGTGTTCCTGCGCGGCCCGGCGCAACTCGTCGGTCGCGGCGAGTTTTTCGTTTAAGATGGCATGTTTGTTGTGCCCCCAAGGAATCTGCTTTTGGTCTTCTCTTGAAACGTGAAACGCGAAACGTGAAACGCCTTACCCCGCCAGCTCTCCAGCCCGGCGACACCGTCGGCATCATCGCGCCCGCCAGCGGCTTCAATCGCGAACGCTTTCTCGCCGGCTGCGAGCGGCTGCGCCAGATGGGATACCGACCGTTCTATCTCGACTCCATCTTCGACCGTGACCTGTACTTCGCCGGTTCTGCCAAGCGCCGCGCTCGCGAGCTGGAAGAGATGTTCGAGCGCGACGAGGTGCGAGCAGTGCTGTGCGCCCGCGGCGGCTACGGCTGCAACTATCTGCTGGAGCGGGCGAACATCGCCAGGATCGCCGCCCATCCTAAGATCTTCGTCGGTTGCAGCGACGTGACCACACTGCTCACCTGGTTCCTGGATGCCGCCGGCCTGGTCACCTTTCACGGTCCGATGGTCGAAAAAGCTTTTGCCTCGCCGGACGGCGTGGACCTCGCCTCCTGGTCGGCGGCCACCGCCTCTGCCGGACCCTGGCAGATTGCGGGCGACATGGAGCCGCTGGTGCGCGGCGCGGCCGAAGGCATCCTGTACGGCGGCTGTCTGTCGCTGCTGGTGGAATCGCTGGGCACGCTCTACGCGATCAAGACCGAGGGGACGATCCTGTTTCTCGAAGACGTCAACGCCAAGCCGTACCAGGTGGACCGCATGCTCATGCACCTGAAGCTGGCGGGAAAGCTGGACGGCGTGCGCGGCCTCATCTTCGGGGAGATGCTGGATTGCCGCCAGTCCGCCGACCAGCCCTACACGCTGCAGGAGGCGATCACGCGCGTGGTCGGCGACCTCGGCGTCCCAGTTGCGTTCGGGCTGCGCTCAGGGCACGTGACGCGCGCCAACATCACGCTGCCGCTGGGCGTCCGCGCCAAGTTGACGGTGGAGGACACTCCGCGCCTTGAGATCCTGGAAGCGGCGGTCTCGGCGCGCACCACAACCGCTTACAACGCACGGCTCGCGACTCACGACTAATACCATGCAAGAACAACAGCACGTCCACTTGATCGGCGTTTGCGGCACCGCGATGGCCTCGCTCGCGGGGATGCTGAAACAGCGCGGCTTTCGCGTGACCGGCTCCGACGCTGCCGCGTATCCTCCCATGTCGGATTTCCTGGCGTCGCTCAGCATCCCGGTAGCCGAACCCTACGCCGAGGCTAACCTCAAGCCGCGCCCTGACCTGGTGGTGGTGGGCAACGCCATCTCGCGCGGCAACCCCGAGCTGGAGCACGTGCTCGACGAACGCATCCCCATGCGCTCGCTGCCGCAGGTGCTGCAGGAATATTTCCTGCGCGGACGCGAGCCCATCGTGGTGGCCGGCACCCACGGCAAGACCACTACCACTTCGATGCTGGCGTGGATCTTCGAAACCGCCGGCCTCAAGCCTTCCCTTCTGATCGGCGGCATCGCGGAGAACTTCAACTCGAGCTTCGCCGTGCGCCAGGGCAAGCACTTCATCATCGAGGGCGACGAGTACGACACCGCTTTCTTCGACAAAGGTCCCAAGTTCCTGCACTACATGCCCGACTCGGCCATACTCACCTCGGTGGAGTTCGACCACGCCGATATCTATCCCGATCTGGAGGCAGTTAAAACTGCCTTCAAGCGGCTGGTGAACCTGGTGCCGCGTCGCGGGCTGCTGCTCGCGTGGGATGGCAGCCCCAACGTGGACGAATGCCTGGCACGCGCGTTCTGCCGGGTCGAGCGCTACGGCTCGAGCGCGCGCGCCGACTGGCAGATTCGCGAAATGCGCTTCGAGCTCGGACGCACTACCTGGGCTGTCTTCCACGGCGGCCAGCGCTGGGCCGACTTCGAGTTTTCGCTGGCCGGGGACTACAACGTGCTCAACGCCACCGCGGCGGCAGCGATGGCGTTTGGCTACGGCATCGCTCCCGAAACTATCTACTCGGCACTCGTGACTTTCAAGAGCGTGAAGCGGCGCCTGGAGGTAAAGGCCGAGGTGAACGGCATCACCATCATCGACGACTTCGCGCACCACCCCACGGCTATTGCCGGCACGCTGCGCGCGCTGCGCACCGTTTATCCCGGCCGGCGCCTGTGGGCGCTGTTTGAGCCGCGCTCCAACACGCTGCGCCGCAAAATCTTCGAGGGTGAACTGGTCGAGAGCCTGGCGCTCGCCGACCAGGTGATTATCGCCAGCGTGTATCGCGCCGACGCCATCCCGGAAGCGCAGCGCCTTTCCGTGGGCGCGATCGTGGACGGCCTGGTGCGCGCCGGCAAGCCCACCCGCGAACTGGCGGATGCCGACGCCATCGTGGCCGCGATCGCGCCCGAGCTGCGCAGCGGCGACGTGGTCGCCATCCTTTCCAACGGCGGTTTCGGCGGCATTTACGATAAGCTTCCCCAGCGTCTGAACTCCCGAAACGAGGTCTCATCGCGCGTGTGATGCGCAGGCTGCTTCTCATTGCGGTGCTGCTGGCCGCCGCGGGCCGAGCCCTGGCGGCGACGCCGGTCGAGTACACCGTCAAGCTGGCCGACGCGCGCCGCCATTTAGTGCACGTCCGCATACGCTTGCCCGAGGGTGCCGCGGAGCGCGATCTCCAACTCCCGGTCTGGAACGCTCTCTACCAGGTACGCGACTTCGCCCAGTACGTGGCGAGCGTGAACTGCCACGCTCCCGCCGGCCCGGCGCTCGCGGTACGCAAGCTCGACAAGACCACGTGGCGGATCTCCGACGCGCAGCAGGGCGCCGATTTCGACTACGACATCATCGCCGACCTGCCTGGGCCCTTCGGGGCGCAATACAGCCCGGACCACGCCTTCTTCAATCTCGCCCAGATTTTGATGTATGCGGTCGACGCCCGCGCTGCTCCGGTGCGCGTCTCGTTTACCGGCCTGCCTAACTACTGGCTCATCGCCACGCCCATGGCCGCGGCCGGAGGGTCGGAGATCGCGCCCGGTCCGGGCATGTTCCTCGCCCGCAACTATGACCAGATGGTGGATTCGCCGGTGGAGATCGGCGCCTTCGCCCAGGCTTTCGTTCCCGAGGGCGGAGTGAACTACCGCATCGTGGTGGACGCGGCGGTGGGCGACTATGACATGAGCCGCCTGGTCGAGATGGTGCGCACCATCGTCCGCACCGAAACCGGCTGGATGGACGACCGGCCCTTCACCGACTACCTGTTCATCTTCCATTTTCCCCGCGGCCCCGGCGGAGGCGGCATGGAGCACGCCAACGCCGCCGTTATCGAGATGAGCGCCGAGGGAGCCAAGTACGATCCGGTGGGGCTGGCCTCGCTAACCGCGCACGAGTTTTTCCACCTGTGGAACGTCAAGCGCATCCGCCCGCAGTCGCTCGAGCCCATCGACTACACCCGCGAGCAGTACACGACTTCGCTGTGGTTCAGCGAGGGCGTCACCAGCACGGTGTCGGATTACATCCTGCTGCGCGCCGCGCTGCTCGACGAGAGCCGCTGGCTGCGCTTCCTGGAGCACGAGATCGGAAACCTCGAACGGCG
>DATNJE010000021.1:0-6930 GCA_035604095.1 Terriglobales bacterium | reverse complement strand
AGCCCCTGCCCTTTGAGCGTGATCAGGCAGACGGGCAGGCTCGAGGCATCAAACTTCAGCACCACCGGAGGCAGCGTGCCGGGCGGAAGCCGGCGCAACTGCGCCATGGCCAGGTTGGAGATGGTGCTGACCGCCGCGTCTGGATTGGAGCCGGGCTGGAAGTACACCTTGATCAGGCTCACGCCGGTCAGCGAGCGCGACTCGATGTGGTCAATTCCGCTGCCCAGGGTGAAGAAGCGCTCGAAGGGATTGGTGATGTTGGCTTCCATCTCCTCCGGCGGCATGCCCGAATAAAACGTGGCCACCACCACCACCGGAATATCGATGGACGGGAACAAGTCCACCGGCATGCGCGCCATCGTGACCACGCCCACCACGGCGACGATCAGGCACATCATGATGATGAAGTAGGGGTACTTGAGGGCGAAGCTCGACATTACTCTGAACCCCCTTCATCCACCTTGGCGTCGGCCATTCGGCTTGGCCTGGGGTCGACGCGTTGTCCCGGCTGGTAAGCGGCCAGATTGCCCACGATGACGCGATCCCCGGGATTCAATCCCGCCAGCACCTCGCCACGATTCGGTTCCTCGATCCCGGTGCGGATCTCGCGTACCTCCACGCGGTTGTTGGCGTCCACCAGCAGTACCGTCGTCTTGTTGTTGTTGTAAGCAACCGCCTGCACCGGGACGGTGATGGCATCGGCGCGCTTCTGGATTTCGAGCGACACGTCGGCGTACATGCCGGGAGACAGCCTGTAGTCCGGGTTGGGCACGTCGAACTCCACCTGCATGGTGCGCGTGGAGCGGTCGAAGGCGCTGGTGAAACGCGCCACCTTGCCGGTAAAGCGGTCGCCGGTCGCTTGCACGTGAATGTCGGCAAGGGCGCCCAGGTGCACGCCGTCGGCCATCGACTCCGGCAAGGGAATGCGCAGGCGCAGCAGGCCCACATGCGCCAGCTTGACCACCGGCGCCGAGTTCGCATTCGAAGTGCCGGCCTGGATCAGGGCGCCGGTATCGGCGTAGCGCCAGGTCACGACACCATCGAAGGGCGCGACGATGCGGGAGTAGTCCTGCATGGCCGTGACCTGCGTATGCGTGGCCTTGGAAACGTCGAGTTGCTGCTCGGCCGCCGCCAGCGCCGACTTTGCCACTTCGACCTGCGCTTCTGCGGCGAGGTCCTTGGCCTCGGCGTCGTCGATCTCCTGCTGCGCAATCAACTCCGGCCGGGCCTTCGCCACCTCCTCAAGACGCGTGGCCTCCGAGTGCAAGGCTTCGCGGGTGGCTCTTGCGCGCGTGACCTCGTTCTTTGCCCTCTGGATCTCTTCCCTGCTGTGACGCACCCCGGCATCGGCGCCCTCCACTTGTGCATTCAGCTCCGGCACTTCCAGCACCGCCAGGACTTGCCCGGTTTTCACACGGTCTCCGATATCCACGTTGATCTTGCGGATGTATCCGGAGACCTTGGCGTGGAGTTCGACTTCCTGGTAGGGGGTAAACTCGCCGGCGATCGAGAGCGTGTTGCTCACCGCCTCCCGCTTCACCAGCGCGATGGCGGCGCGTGGAGCAGCGTTGGCGCTGCCGGACTCGCGGGCAGGATCGGCTTGCACGCGGCGGAGGACCAGCGCGCCGATGGCGACGCAAGCCAGAGCCCCTCCGGCCACGAGTAGCGCGTGTTTCATGCGAATCTGCATGGACTTTTTCATTCGAATTGTACAACTCCGGCCGTCGGCCCGATGAATGGCGGGCACGGCCAGGAATCAGGACCACAACTACACGGGAGAACGCGAGAATGAAATTAGAAAGCCGGCGGCGGGCGGAGGAAACGAAAGAGTTCGAGCCGGTCGAGATGCCGCGGAGCGAGCGGCCTTTCAGGCGCCAGGCCGAGAACACGGCGCACCGGGAAAACAGAGAACAGCAAGGGCGCAAGCCAGAGGACCGGCAATGTCCCGGGCATCGTCTTCAGCTTCTCGCCACTCACCCACAGCTTGGCGGCAGCAGGATTGATCGACCCGGGATGCGGTGGGTCATAGAGAGAGAGCTTGGCCCGCAGAGCCAGGGCGAACACAAACACCACCAGCGCGGCCACAAGCCAGCGCCGACAAGCCCCCTGCCTGGAATCAACCCACATGACTGACAGATATGTTACACGAACTCAGGTTGGAAACGTCTACGATCCAAAGCACGATGGATTTAGCCCCTTCAGCCGTGATCCAGGCCACCGGCCACCGGTGGCGGGCGAAAGCATCCCAACCGGCGCCGGGATGTGATATACATCACAGCCCCCGGCCGCGTCACCGTATATCGTTTGCCGAGTCCGGCCCGTGACTCCGCCGTCGAAGCGCACTGCGATCCGCAGTCGAACCAGGAAGGAGCGCTTACATGAATCCCGTAACTAGCTCACCCGCAGCCGGTCCGCCAGCCACCCAGGGTTCCTGGCTGAAGCAGCTCTCACCAACCGAACGCAGCACCTTGGTCGCCACCTTCGGTGGCTGGGCGCTCGACGGCATGGACGTGATGGTCTACAGCTTCGTGATCTCCAGCCTGATGGCAGCATGGCACATGAGCAAGAACGACGCGGGCATTCTGGCCACCGCCGTCTTGCTGATCTCCGCGGTCGGCGGCTGGCTGGCAGGTACGCTGGCAGATCGCTTCGGCCGCGCGCGCATCCTGCAAATCACCATCGTCTGGTTCGCCTTCTTCACCTTCCTGAGCGGCTTTACCCACTCGTTCTGGCAACTGCTGATCACTCGCGGCCTGCAAGGGTTGGGGTTTGGCGGCGAGTGGGCGGTGGGATCGGTGCTGATGGGCGAGACCATCCGCGCCCAGCACCGCGGCAAAGCCGTCGGCACGGTGCAGGGAGGCTGGGCCATCGGCTGGGGCCTGGCGGCGCTGTGCTACGGCTTGTTTTTCACCGTGCTGCCGGAATCTACTGCCTGGCGGGCCATGTTCTGGATCGGAATCCTTCCCGCCCTGCTGGTCTTCTACATCCGCCGCAAAGTGCCCGAGCCAAAGGTCTATGCGGAAACCCGCAAGAAGGTTGCCGCGTCCGGTGAGGGTGCTTCATTCCTGCACATCTTTTCTCCTGACATCCTGAAGGTCACGCTGCTGACCTCGCTGCTGGCGGTAGGCGCGCAAGGGGGCTATTACGCCATCACCACCTGGCTGCCCACGTTCCTCAAAACGCAGCGCAAGCTGTCGGTGATGAACACCACCGGATACCTCATCGTGATTATCGCCGGCTCGTTTGTGGGATACATGGTGAGCGCCTATCTGGCCGACCGCCTCGGGCGCAAGAAAACCCTCATCCTGTTCGCGGTGGGCTCGTTCCTGACGGTGGTGGCATACACCTACCTGCCGATCGGCAATTCGGTGATGCTGGTGCTGGGGTTCCCGCTGGGCTTCTTCGCCTCTGGCGTGTTCAGCCCCATCGGCGCATTCTTCACTGAACTGTTTCCCAGCCGTCTGCGCGGATCGGGACAGGGATTCTCCTATAACTTCGGCCGCGGCATCGGCGCCTTGTCCCCGTGGCTGGTGGGGCATTTGAAAGGCGTCCCCATCGGCCAGGCCATGGCCATCTTTGCCGGCAGCGCATACCTCATCATGATCCTGGGCACGTCGTTGTTGCCGGAGACGCGCGGGAAAGAACTGCACGTCTATGAGTGATCGCGCGGAAGACGCGGCGGCGATCCCGGGCTGCCAGGGGTACAACCCTGATCCTGGAAAGCCGCGGCTCGTGATCCCAGCGGGAAGTGCGGATTGCCACGCGCACATCTTCGGGCCGCAGGATCGCTATCCCTACACGCCGAACCGCAGCTACACGCCGCCGGAAGCGAGTATCGAGGCCTACCGGCGGATGCTCGGCGCGCTGGGATTCGAGCGCGCGGTGATCGTGCAGCCCAGCGTGTACGGCACCGACAACCGCTGTACGCGCGATGCCGTCGTCGCCTCGGGGGGCAAGTGGCGCGGCGTGGCGGTGGTCGAGCCCGGGGTCAGCGATTCCCTGCTTGCCGAATTACACGCGGCCGGCTTCCGCGGGGTGCGCATCAACCTTTTGTTTAAGGGTGGATTGCAAATGCAGGCGCTCGAGCAGATTGCCCGCGCCATCCAACCACTGGGCTGGCACGTGCAGTTGCTGCTGGATGGTAGAAACCTGCCGGAGCTCGCCGAGCGGCTCGGGCGTTTGCCGGTGGATATCGTGGTCGATCACATGGGACACATGCCCGCGTCGCTGGGCATCGGGCACGCTGGATTTCAAACCCTGTTGCAGTTGCTGCCCGGCGGGCGCTGCTGGGTGAAGCTCTCGGGCGCGTACCGCATTTCGGCCCAGCCGCAGCCCTACGATGACGCGATTCCCTTCGCGCGTGCCTTGGTCGAGACCGCTCCGGACAAGCTGGTGTTCGGCACCGACTGGCCGCATCCCTCGATCAGCGTTCCCATGCCGAAGGACGCGAGCCTGCTCGACCTGCTGCCAACATGGGCGCCGGATGAAGCAACACGGCGGCGCATTCTGGTGGAGAATCCAGCGCGGCTCTATGACTTCCCGCCCGTGCAGAGCGGCGGGACAAGAGAAGCGCAATCGGTGCACAGCGTTCGCAGCTAGGGAGGTGTGCGATGGCGGAGATCAGCATCCTGTTGGGTGGCTTTCCCGGCCGCAGCGAGCGCGGATACCTGGGCTGGAGCGGCTGCTACTTGCTGACGACCGGCAAAGGACAAAAGGTTCTGTTCGACACTGGTGGCTACAACGAGCGCGCCGTTGTCGTTGCCAAACTCGCCGAGCGCGGCATCTCGCCCGAGTCGCTCGACCTGGTGATCCTCAGCCACCTGCATTTCGACCACGCCGCGAACTGGGATGTGTTCCCCAAGGCGGAGATCGTGGTGCACGAGCGCGAGTTGGCGTATGCGGCGTCGCCGGAAGCGGACGGAGCGGTGTTGCGATTCCACGCGCAGGCGCTGTGGGCTGAACGCCGCGTGCGCGTGGTCGCGGGCGACGAGACTACGCTCACGCCCGAACTGACGCTGCTTCACGTGCCCGGACACACGCCGGGCGCCATCGCGCTGGCCGCCGAAGGAGCGATCCTGTGCGGAGACGCGCTCAAGAGCCGCTGGGACCTCCAAGGGAAGCTCTCGCCGCCGTGGTGGAACGAGGCGGAGGCGATGCGCTCGATCGAGCGGCTGAGGGCATCGGGCGCTGTGCTCTATCCCGGACACGACGTTCCGCTCGAGCGCGTGGGCGGCGAAATCAAGCCGCGCGGCACGCCCAGCGTACGTATCTTCTTTCCCGATAAGAGCGAGCACGTGGTCGCAGCGCCGCAGACCGAGAAGGTGTACGCGTAACTTGACTCATCCCTGATCAAGCACCTGCGCCAGGTGCATCACGCGCGCATCCGGGCAGAAATGCCGGACCTGCGAGCGGCAGGAGAATCCGTCGCTGATCACGATCGTGCCGGGCTCGCTGCGCTGGATCGTCGGAACCAGGACGCGCTCGGCCAGGGTCTTCGAGATCTCGTAGTGGTCGGTTTCGTAGCCAAAGGCGCCGGCCATCCCGCAGCAACCCGCATCCAGGATTTCCAGCTTTAATCCGCTGACGCGCCCCAGCAACGCGGTCTCGTGCTTCAGGCCGGAGATTGCCTTCTGGTGGCAATGGCCGTGGAGCAATGCGTGTCCCTTGCGCGGCGGAGGCGCGTACGCGGGAGCTTTGCGCGCCAGGAATTCATCGAGCAAGAAGGTGCCTTCCGCTAAGGCCTGCGCCACCGGGTCGCCGGGGAACAGCTTGGGCAGTTCGTCGCGGAAGGTGAGGATGCATCCCGGCTCGAGCCCTACGATCGGCACTCCGCGCTCGACGTAGGGACCGAGCACGCGCATCGCTTCCTGCAGACGTTCCTTGGCGAGGTCCAGCATGCCCTGGTCGTAGAGCGGACGGCCGCAGCAAATCTGCGACTGCGGAATGGTCACGCGGAAGCCGGCGCTTTCGAGGACGTGCGCCCCGGCGATCGCCACTTCCGGTTCGTAGAAGTTGTTGAATGTGTCCGGAAACAGCACGACCTCGGGTCGCGAATCGGCAGCGCCATTACGTGCGCCAAACCAGGCGCGGAAGGTCTGCTTGGCGAAGCGCGGCAGATCGCGTTTGGGATGAATCCCCAATGCGCGTTTCATGGGGCGCGCCAGGAACGAGCGCGAAAGCGAGTTCACCAGACCGGGCGCATGCGACGCCAGCGCCGCCCACTCGTTGATGCGTCCCAGCGCGTGGGCGATCAGCGGGCGCCGATGGTGCTGGTGGTAGTGGGAAAGGAACTCGGCTTTGTACATCGCCATATCGACCGCGGCCGGGCATTCCGTCTTGCAGCTCTTGCAGGAAAGACAGAGTTCGAGCGCATCGTGCAGGGCGTCATCGGTAAAACCGCCGGGCAATGCGCCGTTCAGGGCTTCGAACAGCACGCGGGCACGGCCGCGGGTGGAGTGCAGTTCCTCGCGCGTCGCCATGTAGGAGGGACACATGGTGCCGGCGTCGGTTTTGCGGCACTTGCCGACGCCCACGCAGCGCAAGGCGGCCCCGACAAATCCACCATCGGCGCTGAAATCGAAGTGAGTCGGGATCTGCAGCGGGTGATAATTCGGCCCCAGCTTCAAATGCGAGTCCAGCGGGTGCGGCTGGACGATGCTGCCGGGATTCATGCGCCCATCGGGATCAAACGCGCGCTTGAATTCGCCGAAGGCCGGGATCAGCTCGCTCCCGAACATTCTGGGCAGCAGCTCGGAACGGCCGATGCCGTCGCCATGTTCGCCGGAGATGGAGCCGCCGAATTCGCCGACCAGGTCGCCGAGTTCTTCCATGGTCGCGCGAAAAACGGCGACGCCTTCCGGGCTCATCATGTCGAAGGTGACGCGGCAGTGGACACAGCCTTGTCCGAAGTGTCCGTAATAGATGGAGACG
>DATNJE010000020.1:0-4706 GCA_035604095.1 Terriglobales bacterium | reverse complement strand
TGCCGCTCCCGGGGCTGCGGCCCCGGCCAACGCGCCTGCCGCCGCCCCCGCCACCACCGCTACCGTTGCGGGCTTCAACAAGGTCGGCATCATCAACATCCAGGGCGCCATCATGGCCTCCAACGAGGGCCGTCGCGATCTGGAAGCGCTGGATAAGAAATTCGACCCCAAGCGCACTGAACTGCAGAACCTCAACAAGGAAATCGAGGATCTGAAGAAGCAGCTCAGCACCCAGGGCGACAAGATGAACGAGGACGCGCGCGGCACCCTCGTCCGCAGCTTGGAAACCAAGCAAAAGGCGATGCAGCGCTCCTCCGAGGACGCTCAGAACGAGTACCAGCAACAGCAAGCCGAGATCGCACAACGCATCCTGCAGAAGATGGCGCCGTTAATCGACAAGTTCGCCAAGGATAATCAGTACGCGGTGCTCATGGACGTTTCTCAGCCGTGGCCGCAGGGACCGGTGCTATGGTTCGGGGCCAACGCTGACGTGACCAAGCAGGTGGTGGACCTCTACAACGCGCAGTCGGGCGTAGCGGCTCCGGCCTCAACTCCCAGTTCCAGCACCAAGCCGAACAGTGGCACCACCGCGCCAAAGCCAGCGGCCGCCACCACGCACAAGCCCGCAACGACTCCCCCCCCCGCGACTCCGCCGAAGCCACAGTAGTTTGGCCACCGGGTCGAAGAGATCAGGCCGTCCTTATGGGCGGCCTTCCTTGTTTCGAGCGGCGGGGGTGTTTTCCGAAAGCGTTGTGGAAAATCTTGTGGAATTTGAGCGCGGGGCTGCTAGATCAGCCCCTTATAGCGCGAGTTTCAGCACTTTGCATAACTTCCGCGGCACGGGTAAGCACCCGCAGGTCAAGGATTTACATCGCACAACCGGTTGTGCATTCGGCACTCGACGGCGGCTAGGTTCGTAACCTCTCCAGAAGTTACTTTTGCACATCCGCGTACTCCAGATTTGGGGGAATTCACTCCAGAATCAACGCCTTTGACGACATACTTGCGAGTATCGCCTTACGGTTCGCCGACCTTCAAAACCGCCAGGAAAGCTTCCTGCGGGATGTCGACGCGCCCGATGCGCTTCATCCGCCGCTTGCCCTCTTTCTGTTTCTCCAGCAGCTTGCGCTTGCGGGTGATGTCGCCGCCATAGCACTTGGCGAGCACGTTCTTACGCATCGCTGGCACCGTCTCGCGCGCGATCACTTTGCCGCCGATTGACGCCTGGATGGCCACTTCGAACATCTGCCGCGGGATCAGTTCTTTCATCTTGGCCGCCAATGCCCGTCCGCGCTCGTAAGACGCCTCGCGGTGCACGATGAGCGAGAGCGCATCCACCGGCTCGCCCGCCACCAGGATGTCGAGCTTCACCATGGGCGATTCCCACCAGCCCGCCAGGTGGTAATCGAGCGAGGCGTATCCGCGCGACACCGACTTCAGCCGGTCATAGAAATCGAGCACGATCTCGTTCAGCGGCAACTCATACGTCAGCATCACCCGCGACGAACTCACGTATTCGAACGCCTTCTGCTTGCCGCGCTTTTCTTCCACCAGTTTCAGGATCCCGCCCACGTATTCTTCATTGGTCAGGATGGTGGCGACGATCACCGGCTCGTTGATTTTCGCGATCTCGGGCGGAGGCAGCCATTTCGATGGGTTATCGATCTCGACCATCTGGCCGTCGGTACGGGTGATGCGGTAGCGGACGCTGGGCGCGGTGGTGATCAGGTCGAGGTTGAACTCGCGCTCTAGCCGCTCCTGGATGATCTCCATGTGCAACAGGCCGAGGAAACCGCAGCGGAAACCGAAGCCTAGCGCGGTGGAGCTTTCCGGCTCGAAAAAGAACGAGGAATCGTTCAGGCGCAGCTTTTCCAGGGCTTCGCGCAACTGCGTGTGCTCGTGCGCGTCCACGGTGTAGAGCCCGGCGAAGACCATGGGCTTCACTTCTTCGAAGCCGGGCAGAGGCTCGATGGCGGGGCGGTCATCGTCGGTGATGGTGTCGCCGATCTTGGTGTCGGCGACGTTCTTGATGTTGGCGCTCAGGAACCCGACCTCGCCCGCGCTCAGGCTGTCCACGGCCACCGGCTTGGGCGTGAGCACGCCCAGCGTCTCGACCTCGAAAACTTTGCCATTCCACCACAGGCGGATTTTCTGTCCGCGGCGAATCGTCCCCTGAAACACGCGCGCTAACACGATCACCCCGCGATAGGGATCGAACCAGGAATCGAAGAGCAGCGCCTGCAGGTGGGCTTCGGGAAATCCTTTTGGCGGCGGGACCTTGGCGACGATCCGCTCCAGCACCTCGGGGACACCCTGGCCGGTCTTGGCGCTGATCGGCAGCGCGTCCGAGGCATCGAGGCCGATGGCGCTCTCGATCATCTCCTTGGTGCGCTCGACGTCGGCGCTGGCCAGATCGACCTTGTTGATGACGGGGATGGTCTCGAGGCCGTGGTTGATCGCGAGATAGGCGTTGGCCAGCGTCTGCGCCTCCACTCCCTGCGAAGCATCGACCAGCAGGATCGCGCCCTCGCAGGAGGCGAGCGAGCGCGAGACCTCGTAGGAAAAGTCCACGTGGCCGGGCGTGTCGATGAGGTTGAGCTGATACTCCTGGCCGTCGCGCGCGATATACTTCATGCGCACCGCGTGCGCTTTGATGGTGATGCCGCGCTCGCGCTCCAGGTCCATGGCGTCGAGCACCTGCTCCTGCATCTCGCGCGCCGAGAGCGAGCCCGTAAGCTCAAGCAGGCGGTCGGCCAGCGTGCTCTTCCCGTGGTCGATGTGGGCGATGATGGCGAAATTGCGGATGTGCGCGCGGTCCATCTGGCGGGGCTGACCCTGCTTCGATTCTAGCATTCGCGTGGCGCGTGCGCCCCGGTAGCGCCCGCGTCCCGCCGGCTTTAGCTGAGTGCTGACTGCTGACTGCTGCACGTGCTAATCTGCCCAACTCACACCGGGGGTGATCGTTGCGCAGGCTCCTCGCTGCCGTTGTACTGCTTCTGTCCACTTTCGTAGTTGCCCAGATCTCGCCCGAGGTCAAAGCCTTCGTCACCGTGGACGCTTCCACGGTCGCGCTCACTCATGTCAAAGTCATCGACGGCACCGGCGCTGCCGCACGCGACGACCAGACCATTGTCATCGCCAATGGCCGCATCCAGGCGGTCAGCGACGCCGCAAAGGCAGCCATCCCCCCCGACGCCAAGGTCCTCGATCTGCGCGGCTACACCGTCATTCCCGGCCTGGTCGGGATGCACGACCACCTGGTCTATCCCGCAGGTAGCGGGTTTTATGCGGAGATGGGATACAGCTTCCCGCGGCTTTATCTCGCATCCGGCGTGACCACCATTCGCACCACTGGGGCGCTGGAACCCTACACCGACATCGAAATCAAGAAGCAGATCGACACTGGCAAAGCGCCCGGGCCGAAGATTGGCATCACCGGCCCGTATCTCGAGGGTGAGGGCTCGTTCGCGGTGCAGATGCACGCTCTCGCCGGCCCCGAGGACGCGCGCAAGACGGTGGCATTCTGGGCCGAGCAGGGCGCTACGTCGTACAAGGCGTACATGTTCATTACCCGAGCCGAACTGGGTGCTGCAATTGACGAAGCCCACAGGCGCGGCATCAAGGTCACCGGTCACTTGTGCTCGGTCAGCTTCCGCGAGGCCGCTGCGCTGGGCATCGACGATCTCGAACACGGCCTGCTGGTCGATACCGACTTCGTTCCCGACAAAAAGCCCGACGCCTGTCCCCCGACCGGTCCCGCGCTTATGCAACTAGCGCAGATTGACATCAAGGGCCCCGAGGTGCAGCAGACCATCCGCGAGCTGGTAGCGCATCACGTGGCCGTAACCTCGACCCTGCCGGTTTTCGAGATGTTTGTGCCCGACCGTCCGTCGTTGCAGCAACGCATGCTGGACGCGCTTTCGCCCGATGCGCGCGCCGCCTTTCTCGCCAACAAGGTGCGCGTGGGCGATTCCGCGTTCCTACGCCAGCGCTATGGCACTGAGACTTCGCCCTGGCCCGCGCTGCTGAAGAGAGAAATGCAGTTCGAGCGAGCATTCGTCGAGGCCGGCGGGCTGCTGCTCGCGGGCGAAGATCCCACCGGGATCGGCGGAGTGATCGCGGGCTACGGCGACCAGCGCGAGGTCGAACTGCTGGTCGAGGCGGGCTTCACGCCGGTCGAGGCCATCCGCATCGCCAGCTTCAACGGCGCGCAGTTCATGGGGGAAGCCGATCGCATCGGCAGCATCGCCGCCGGCAAGCAGGCTGATCTGGTGGTGATCCACGGCGATCCCTCCGCCAACATCGCCGACATCGAAAAGGTCGAGACCGTGTTCAAGGACGGAATCGGTTACGACTCAGCCAAGCTGATCAATTCAGTCCGCGGCCTGGTCGGGTTGCGATGAGGATGAACGTGGCGGGGAATCGGTAGAATGAAGCGAACTGGGGAGCAGATGTCAAAGCGGGCAAAGGTAAGACCTGAAACGCGAAGCGTCCACCCTGAAACGCGAAACGTGAAGCTGGTTTTGGCGTCGTCATCGCCGCGGCGGGCGGAGCTGTTGCGCAATGCCGGCATCGCGTTCACGCTTTGCCCGGTGGAGGTGTCCGAAGCACGGCGGCCACAGGAGTGGCCGGAGGATTTCGTCCGCCGCGTGGCCGGTGAAAAAGCCAAGGCAGCCTTGGCTCGCCATGCGGACAAGTTCGTGCTG
>DATNJE010000019.1:0-16232 GCA_035604095.1 Terriglobales bacterium | reverse complement strand
GCCTGCCCACCGCCGCTGGCTGCTCGACCGGCTGATCGCCCTGAACAAGCGGCTCACCGGCAAGCGCCCCAAACTCAAAATCAGCCGCGCTCTGCTGAAGCAGGTCCACCAGGCGTTCGGCGGAGAGTTGCGCGCGCTGTTTGTGGGCGGAGCGTTTACGGAGCCGGCGACGCTGCAGTTCTTCTACGATCTCGGCATCCCGGTCGCCAACGGGTACGGACTCACCGAAGCCGGCACCGCCGTCACCCTGAACGATTTCAATCCGTTTCGTCCAGACACAGTCGGCAGGCCGCTGCCGGGGATGGAGGTAAGGATTGCCGATCCGAGCGACGAGGGCATCGGCGAAGTGGCCGTGCGCAGCAAGACCGTGATGTCGCACTATCTCGACGACCCCGAGATGACGGCAGAGGCCATTGTGGACGGCTGGCTCATGACCGGCGACCTCGGCCGCATCGATCCCACCGGTCACCTTCAGCTCTTCGGCCGCAAGAAGAACATGATCGTCACCGAAGGCGGCAAGAACATTTATCCCGAGGACATCGAGACCGTCTTCGAAGGCCTGCCGGTAAAGGAATTTTGCGTGTTCGCGGCCAATTACCTGTGGCCCGCTAGCTCGGTGACCGGCGAGATGCTGGTGATCGTCCTGCGCCTGGAGCCCGGACATGAATTCGACGATGCTCTGCGGTGCGAACTGGCGGAGCGCAACCGCCGACTGCCGGACTTCAAGCGCGTCCGCGGCTACGTGATCTGGGACCGCGATTTCCCCCGCACGGCATCGCTCAAGATCAAGCGTATCGAACTGGCGGAGCAGATCCGAGCCTCGACCGAGCGCGCGACGGCGGTGGCTGCGCTGTGAGCCGGCCGTTCTTCGCCATCGTGAACCCGGCCGCGGGTGGGGGCCGCTGCGGCAAGCTTGCGGAGCCGGCGCTTGAACGCCTGCGCGCAGCCGGAGTTCCAATCGAAGCGCAGGAGACGCGCGGCCCGGGTGACGGCATCCAACTCGCCCGTGACGCCTACCGCGCCGGCTTTCGGCGATTCCTGGCCGTGGGCGGCGATGGCACCTCCTACGAGATCGTCAATGGCCTATTCCCGGAGGCGCTCGATGGCGAGCGCCCTCAGCTCGCATTCTTGCCGCTAGGCACGGGCAATTCTTTTCTGCGGGACTTCAGCACCCGCGGCGCCGAGCATGCGGCCGAGGCGCTGCTCGCAGGCCGCAGCCGCGACTGCGATGTCCTGCGCATGACCCACAAGGACGGCGTGCTCTACTACATCAACCTGCTGAGTGTCGGGTTCGCCGCCGACGTGGCCTTCCTCCGCCACGAGCGTTTCCAGAGATACGGCGAACTCGGCTACTTGCTGGCCCTGTTCACTTGTCTGGCGCGACTCGACCGCCGCCCGTTCCCTCTGCGTGTGGACAGCCAGGCTGAATACGATCGCCGCCCGTGCCTCTTCCTCACCTTCAACAATAGCAGGTTCACCGGCGGGAAGATGATGATCGCGCCCGACGCCGACCCCTCTGACGGCTTGATCGAATACGTCCGCTGGGGACCGATCGGCCGCCTCGGCTTGATCGCCAACCTGCACACGCTTTACAACGGCACCCATGTCAAGCATCCGCTGGCTTCGCGGCAGGCCGCGCGCCAGATCGAGTTCGAGTTGGATGCGCCGGTCAATGTGATGGTCGACGGCGAAGTACTGAAGCTGGAGTGTCAGAAGCTCGAGGTGCTATCGTGCGCGCTCGAGGTCATGGTCTAAGCGGTAATTTGTAACCCGTGGGCGGCTACGACATCCTACAATGCAACCGAGGAGTGAAGATTATGTCCGATGTGGTTTACGTTTCGAATTCACGCATCGAGCGAGTAGCCGGACCGGTCCGCCTGGCATGGCTGCCGGGCGAAAAGGAACCGATCACGTTCAGTGTTCACGGGGCAATCGCCGAGCACTACAAGATCCCCAAGGAAAAGCTCGGCGAGCCCCACGCCGCCACCATCGACTACGTTATCGCCGCCACCGCCGGTTGAATGCTGGGCACCTTCGGGGGCGCGCTGGAGGCGCGCAACATCGATGCCAGCGGCGGACGTCTGACCGGCCAGGTCCGCGGCGAAGTGGAGACAGACGAAAAGGTCCTAGTGATCAGGCGCATCCATGTGGAATACCGCCTGGTGGCGCCTGAGGAAGCCCGCGAGACCGTGGAGCGCGTGCACGGCATGTATGCCATGCGCTGCCCGCTGTATCGCACGCTGCACGGTGCCGTCCAGCTCAGCTCCAGTTACGTGCTGGCCCAGCCTGCGTCTACCTGAACTCAACCGACGCGCAGAACCCCGGCGCCTTCGATGCGGCTGTGCTTCATGTCGGCGAGGGCACGATTGGCTTCTTCCAGCGCGTAGAGCGTGACTTCGGTGTGTACCGGGATCTCGGCGGCGAGTTCCAGCAGTTCGCGCGCGTCCTGCCGTGTGCTGTTGGCCACACTGCGTACCGCTCGCTCGTGGTAGAGCAGCGAGTAATCGATCTCCGGGATTGGGGTCATGGTGATGCCCGCCAGCGCCACCGTGCCGCCTTTGCGCAGTGCGCGCAGGGCATCGAGCACAATCGGACCGGCGGGCGCGAAGACGATCGCAGCGTCGAGTTCGTGCGGGGGACGCTCCTTGGCGTCACCGACCCAGACAGCTCCCAGCTTTGCGGCAAGTTCACGATGCGCCGCCGCGCGCGTGAACACGTATATCTCGCATCCCATGTGCCGCGCGAGCTGGAGCACGATATGGGCGCTAGCGCCGAATCCGTAGAGGCCCAGGCGGTCGGATTTCGAGGCGCCGCTCAGTTTTAACGAGCGGTATCCAATGACTCCGGCGCACAGCAGCGGAGCGGCGTTTTCGTCGGAGAACGTCTTCGGAATCTGGCAGGCAAAGTCCGCATCGACGATGACCACTTCGGCGTATCCACCATTCACGTCGTAGCCGGTGAACTTCGCATTCACGCACAGATTTTCAGAGCCGCGGCGGCAATACTCGCAACTTCTGTCCGTGGAGTGCAGCCAGATGACGCCGGCGCGATCGCCTTCTTTGAAGCCTCTGGTGCCCGCGCCCATCGCATCGACGATGCCGACAACCTGATGTCCCGGGACAACCGGCAGCTTGTGCATGGGCAGCTCGCCCTGCACGATGTGCAAGTCCGTGTGGCAAACGCCGCATACGCGCACGCGCACGCGAATCTCGCCCGGCTCGGGCGTGGGTTCAGGGATTTCCCGCGACTGCAGCGGTCCCTCTTCGGCAGGCTTCGGGCGTTCGAGCACCATGGCACGCATAGGCGGAGTTTACATAAAAACTGGAGGGGGGGTGAGGTCAGCCGACACGCACCGCCTGCAGCGGTTCGAGCTGCGCGGTGAAGTGCCGCAGGAACGGGGCCCCCTCCATCAGCTTGAGGCCCACGATCTGATCGCGGCGCGTCCAGACTTGCAGTATCACCTCGATGACGTAATCGATGTGGCTCTGGGTATAGACGCGCCGCGGGATCGCCAGCCGTACCAGGTCCATCTTTGCGGCGGCGCCGAACATCAGGGTTCCGATCTCCACCGAACGGATGCCGCCTTCCAGATAAAGTTCGTTCGCCAGGGCGACGCCCGGGAACTCGGCGGGGGGAACGTGCGGCAGAAAAGCGCGCGCATCGAGGTAGATGGCGTGGCCTCCCGGGGGCTTCACGATGGGCACGCCCTGCTCGGAGATGTGCCAGCCGAGATAACCCGTAGAGGTGATTCGGTATTTCAGATAATCCTCTTCGAGCGCTTCATTGAGGCCGACGGCAATCGCTTCCAGGTCGCGCCCCGCCATGCCGCCATACGTGGGATAGCCCTCGGTGAGAATGAGCAGGTTGGTCTCCTGCGCGGCCAGCACGTCGTTGTTGGTGCAGAGAAAGCCGCCGATGTTCGCCATGCCGTCCTTCTTGGCGGACATGGTGCAGCCATCGCCGAGCGCAAACATCTCCTGCGCGATATGCTTCGGGCTCCGTGACTCGTATCCTTTCTCGCGCAGTTTGATGAAGTAGGAATTCTCGGCAAAGCGGCAGGCGTCGAAGTAAAGCGGGATGCGGTGGCGGCGGCAAACCGCACTCACCGCGCGCGCGTTTTCCATGGAGACCGGCTGGCCTCCGCCGGAGTTGTTGGTGATGGTCAGCATCACCAGCGGCACGCGCTCGCGGCCCATGCGCTGGATCAATTCTTCCAGCGCCGCTACATCCATGTTGCCCTTGAAGGGGTGGACCAGCGCCGGTTGCTTGCCTTCGGCGATGGGCAGGTCCACCGCCTCGGCGCCCACGAACTCGATGTTCGCGCGCGTGGTGTCGAAGTGCGTGTTGTTGGGGACAAAGTCTCCCTTCTTGCACATCACGCTGAACAGGATGCGCTCGGCGGCGCGGCCCTGGTGCGTGGGGATCACGTGGCTGTATCCGAAGATTCCCTGCACCGAGGCGCGGAAGCGGTCGAAGCTGCGGCTGCCAGCGTAGCTCTCGTCGCCTTCCATGATCGCAGCCCATTGGTGGGTGGACATGGCGCCAGTGCCGGAATCGGTCAGCAGATCGATCAGAACATCGTCGGCCAAGACCAGAAACAAGTTGTAGTGCGCCGCGTGCAGCAGCGCCTCGCGATCAGCGCGGCTGGTCCAGCGGATCGGCTCCACGCTCTTGATGCGGAAGGGCTCGATGATGGTCTTCATGGGCCGGCTACACTTTTTAGTCCCAAACAATGTACCAGCATCCCACAACTGCGCCGGAATGATGTTGGTGAATTGGACCGTGAAAAAGGCGCGCCCACGCCGCCAGTCTGAGTGCCGCCGTCGCTGGACGCTGTTTGCAAGCACATCCGCTATGATGGAACAGTGAATCGGTGCGAAACGGCATTATTCGTTCTGTTGCTACCCTTTTATTTCGCTGCGTTCGGCCTATATCATTTCATGGTTTTCGCAGTGAACAAACGACTTCCGGCCTCTGAGAAAATTCCGCACTCGCTTTTTTGGCGCGGATGGAACCGGGTCAAGGACGAACACAAGGCGTTGTATCCCAGAAGCTCCGTTTATCAGCTCTCGGTGGTGTGCGCGGCGAGCGTCGCCGCCATTGCACTCGCACTTGTCGCTCTGCGCGTTTGGGAGTACACACATGGCCGATTGCCGTAATTGTTGAAGAATCGCTATTCCACCAATAAGCGACAGACAGACACGCGCAATCAACTCCGATCACGCCCACCGCTCGTTCCGTCCAACACTGATTCGAATCACTGACCCCCTGTATCATGTGCAGAGGAGGATGGTGTGACCATTCGCATCGGCATCCTGGGAGACTTCAATCCGGAGTTTCCTGCACACACCACTATCGATATCAGCCTGCAGCATGCCGGGGGTGCGTTGGGGATCGAGGTCGAGGCGCAGTGGCTGCCGACGCCTTCGCTGGTGGGAGCCGATGGCGAGCGGCTGCTGGCCGGATATCACGGGCTGTGGGCGGCGCCGGCGAGTCCGTACCAGAGCATGGAGGGCATGCTGCACGGCATCGAGTTCGCACGACGGCGTGACTGGCCGTTTGTCGGCACTTGAGGCGGCTTCCAATATGCTCTGGTAGAGTATGCGCGCAACGTCATGGGACTGGCCGACGCCGATACGGCGGAGAACGGTTCCGACTCCAAACACGTCGTCATCACGCCCGTGCTGTGCGCGGTCCCGAACCGCAACCCCGGCGACCCCAAGCTGGTCGGGCCGATTGCGGGCATCCGCATGGAGCCGGGGACGCTGCTCCATTCCATCTACGGCGGAGCCCAGGCCGTCGAGGAACACTTCTGCAATTACGAGGTGAACCCGGAATATCTGAACCGGTTCGAAACCGCTGGGATGAAGTTCGCAGCTTGGGGCCCGCAAGGCGAGTTGAAGGCGTTCGAACTCCCGACCCACCGCTTCTTTGTGGCCATGCTGTTTCAGCCCCAGCGTGCGCATCAGCAGCCGCATCCGGTGGTGGTCGCGTTCGTGAAGGTAGCCTCCGCGTTTGCCCGAACGTATATCGCCGGGCGAGCGAACGCCTAGGGCAGGGTCGCGGTTCCTGTAACCTCCCTCGCGCTGTCATCCTGAGCGAGCGCGCCCGACCCTTCGACTTCGCTCAGGGCAAGCTTTGGCGCGCGAGTCGAAGGACCCCTATTCGAGAGATGCCGCAAGGGTAGGGGTGCTTCGACTCGTGCGGGCAAAAGCGGCCCGCACTCGCTCAGCATGACAGAGGATGGTACATCCACTATGAAACTTGCCTAGGCGTTTAGCTGGCCCTTGCCGCAGGGGCCCGGCGGGTCTACCATAGCCGGTCGCCATGCCCAAGGTTTCCCTGTTCATCCCGTGTTTTGTGGACCAGCTCAACCCCCAGGTAGGGATGGATGTAGTGCGTGTACTTCGCCGGATCGGCTACGAGGTGGACTTTCCCGAAGCTCAGACTTGCTGTGGACAGCCGGCGTTCAACACCGGCTATTGGGATGAAGCGCGGCCGCTGGCCGAACGCTTTGTGCGCGTCTTCGGCTCCGCTGAGGTGGTGGTGTCGCCCTCAGGCTCCTGCACCACCATGGTGAAAAGCTTCTACCCCGAACTGCTGGCGGGAACTCCCCTGCACGACGATGCCGTGAAGCTGGGCGAGCGCGTTTACGAATTCACCCAGTTTCTGGTGAAGGTCGCCAAGGTCACCGACGTGGGCGCAAGCTTCCCGCACAAGGTGACAGTTCACGACTCCTGCCACGGCCTGCGCGAACTTCACATCAAGCAGGAGCCGCGCGAGCTGTTGAAAAACGTTCGCGGGCTGGAACTGGTCGATCTGCCCTACGGCGAAGAGTGTTGCGGTTTCGGCGGTGCCTTCTCCGTCAAGTACGCCATGATCTCTGCCGCCATGGGCGATACCAAGGCCGGCAACATCGAAAAGTCCGGCGCGGAATATGTCACCGCCGCCGATCCCAGTTGCCTGATGCACATTGAGGGCATCCTGCGTCGGAAGAAATCGAATGCCCGCACTATCCACGTCGCCAGCATCCTGGCGCAAACGGCGGCGGCGGGCGAGAAAGCCTCCGCCGCTGGAAGGGGACCGCGATGAGCACTGCCGGCCAGGAGTTCCTGCGCAAGGCAGCGGAAAAATCCTCCGACCTGGTACACCGCGGCATCGTCCGCTGGAACATCGACCAGTACGACACCGGCGTTGGCAAGGGCAAAACCCGCTTCGCCGACTGGAGCGCGGCGCGCCAGCGTTGCCACGACATCAAGTGGGAGGGCGTCAACCATCTCGACAAATACCTGCTCCAGTTCGAGCAGAAGGTGAAGGAGAACGGCGGGCACGTCTTCTGGGCGGAGACCGGCGAAGAAGCGCGGCAGTACATCTGCGACGTCGCCGCGCGGCACGGCGTGAAGAAGGTGGTCAAGTCGAAGTCGATGGTCTCCGAGGAGATCCACCTGGCGCAGGCCATGGAGAAGATGGGTATCGAGGTGGTGGAGACCGACCTCGGCGAATTCATCGTGCAGTTGCGCAACGAGCCGCCCTACCACATCGTCACCCCGGCGATGCACCTGAACCGCCAGCAAGTCTCAAAGCTCTTCCACGAAAAGCTGGGAGCGGCGGAAACGCTGGACCCGCCGGAGCTGGTGGCGATTGCGCGGCGCTGGCTGCGCAAGGATTTCTTCTCCGCCGAGATGGGGATCAGCGGCGCCAACTTCATCATCGCTGACGCCGGAATGTTGACGATCACCACCAACGAAGGCAATGGGCGGCTCAGCACCAGCGTGCCCAGGATCCATGTGGCGTTGACTGGGATCGAGAAGGTGATCCCGCGCCTGCAGGATCTTGCCACGCTCTGGCCCACGCTGGCCACGACCGGGACGGGACAGCCGATCACCTGCTACAACACCCTCATGGGCGGGGCGCGGCGCGCGGGCGAAGTGGACGGCCCAGAAGAATTCCACGTGGTGCTGGTGGACAACGGGCGCAGCGAGCTGCTGGCCGATCTTGAGCAGCGCGAAGTTCTGCACTGCATCCGCTGCGGCGCCTGCATCAATGCCTGCCCGGTGTTTCGCAACATCGGCGGGCATGCCTACGGCGTGACTTATCCCGGCCCGATCGGCAGCGTGCTTGAGCCGCGACTGCTCGGCTTCAAGGAGTACCAGCATCTCTCCTTCGCGTCGTCGCTGTGCGGCGCTTGCACCGACGTCTGCCCCGTCCACATCGAACTCCACCATCACTTGCTGCATAACCGGCGCAACGCCATCCATGAAGGCACGCATTCCGCGTCGGAACGCCTGGGAATTAAGCTGTTCCGCTGGATGATGATGAGCGCCCGACGCTTCCGATTCTTCGGATGGCTGGGCCGCATGGCCTTGCGCGTGATTCACGGCATGGGGCTTGAAGGCACGGTGCTCGATCCCATGCGGCCGTGGACCAAGGACCGCGCCGCGCCGGCGATGCCGCGCGAATCCTTCCGGGACTTGTGGAGGAAGCAGAATGGCGTCCGCTGACAATCCGAGCCGCGAGCGCATCCTGGGGCGCATCCGCGCCGCCGTCCAGACGACGGCGCCGCACCACGACGGGCCCGCCGGGCAGATGTTCGCCCCGGTGACGGACCCGCTCGAGCGCTTCCAGAAAGAGTGCGCGGCCAACATCACTGAATGCACGGTGACGGCGGACACGGCGGCCAGCGCCGCTGCCATCGCCAATGTCCTGGCTTCGGTTCCGCCGGGGGAGATCTTCGCGCAGGACGCGCCGGAGCTCCGCGCCCTGGTCAGCGCCTTCAAGGACGGGCGCCCGCTGCGCTGGTCCAGCGAAGGCCCGCCCAACGAGGCCTCCCAGGCCACGATCACGCTCTGCGAAGCCCTGGTGGCCCAGACCGGTTCGGTTCTGGTGTCGTCGGCGAACGGCGGACGGCAGGCCACCGTCATCGCACCGGTGCACATCGTCTTTGCCAAGCTCAACCAGCTCGTGCCCGACCTGGAGGCGGTTTTCGCCCGGGTTTACGAACGGGGGATCGCCAGCAAGAATTCCTACGTGTGCCTGATCACAGGCTCCAGTCGCACCGCCGACATCGAGAAGATCCTGATCATGGGCGCGCATGGCCCGCGCCGGCTCATCGTGGTGCTGCAGACGGGCGGGTGATGCCTGAGAGGTAGCGAGCTACGTCTCTACCATTCCGTCACGTTGGTGGGTGATTCCAGTCACTGCTTGCCGAGCAACGGAGCCTCAGGATATACGTGGCGAAGCAGGCTTCGCCTGCCCTGAATCGGTTTATCCTAGGCCTTTCCGCGCCAGCGCTCGGCCGCGTTCAAGCGGGGCCGGCGCATGGCGTTCAGCTTTAATTCAGAATCACCGGATCGTGGTTCCGGTGCGACCGGCCGGATCCGGCACTCGAAAAGGAGTGGCCAATGCCAGAGAACACCGTCACCATCACTGACAATCGCACCAACAAGACCTACACCCTGCCGGTCGAGAACGGGACCATCCGGGCCATGGATCTGCGCCAGATCAAGACCGGTCCGGACGATTTCGGCCTGATGACCTACGACCCGGCGTTTATGAACACGGCTTCCTGCAAGAGCTCGATCACCTTCATCGATGGCGACCGCGGCATCCTCCGCTACCGCGGCTACAACATCGAGGAACTGGCCGAGAACTGCACCTTCCTGCAAGTGGCCTACCTGCTGCTGTTCGGCGAGTTGCCGGACGACAAGCAGACCAAAGACTGGGTCAAGCAGATTACCCACCACACCATGCTGCATGAGACCACCAAGGAGTTCATGCAACGCTTCCGTTACGATGCCCACCCCATGGGGGTGCTGACCAGCACCGTGGCGGCGCTTTCCACAGTCTATCCCGAGGCCAAGAACGTCCGCGACCGGGACACGCGCATGCACCAAGTCACCCGGCTGATCGCCAAGTTCCCCACCATTGCGGCCTATTGCTATCGCCACAGCCTGGGCTTCCCCTACGTATACCCGGACAACGACCTGAGCTTCACCGAAAACTTCATGAACATGCTGTGGAAGATGGTGGAGCCCAAGTACGTTGCCAACCCGGTGATGGCGCGGGCGCTGGACATTCTGTTCATCCTGCATGCCGACCATGAGCAGAATTGCTCCGCCAACACCATGCGCTGCGCCGGCAGCTCGGAGGCCGATCCCTATCTGGCGACGGCTGCGGCATGCGCCGGGCTGGCGGGACCGCTGCATGGCGGCGCCAACGAAGCCGTGCTCATCATGCTGGCGGAGATCGGTAACAAGAACAACATCCCCGACTACATCAAGAAGGTCAAAGAGGGACAGTGCAAGCTGATGGGATTCGGCCACCGGGTCTACAAGAACTATGACCCGCGCGCCCGAATCATCAAGCACATCGCCGACCAGGTGTTCCAGGTCACCGGCAAGAATCCCAAGCTGGAGATCGCGCTGGAGCTGGAGAAGATCGCGCTAGAAGACGAGTACTTCATCAAGCGCAAGCTCTATCCCAACGTGGATTTCTACTCCGGGATCATCTACCAGGCGATGGGCTTCAAGCCGGAGATGTTCACCGTGTTGTTCGCCATTCCCCGCGTCGCCGGCTGGCTCGCCCAGTGGAACGAGCTGATGGAGGACAAGGAGCAGAAGATCTCGCGTCCGCGGCAGGTCTACACCGGGCACGAGCTGCGGAAGATCGACACTTCGCGATTTTCCGTCGTGAAGGCGATGTCACGGTAAGCCAGCTTTTTTCATCAGGCGCCGGGTACAATCCGGCGCCCTTTTTATTGATAGAATGACGCTCTTGACGCCGATGCCGCGGCGGAGGTGGAACATGTCCTACGAAAATCTGCTGTTTGAGACCGAAGGCCCGATTGGGGTGATCACGCTGAACCGTCCCCAGCGGCGCAACGCGCTCTCACTCGAGATGATGCAGGAGCTGATCTCCTGTCTCAATGCCGTCGGGCAGGACCCGGCGCTGCGCGTGGTGATCCTGGCTGCGGCAGGAAAGGTGTTTTCCTCCGGCCACGATCTCGGGCAGATGGTGGGCAAGGACCTCAACTACTATCGCCGCACCTTCGATGTTTGCTCGGAATTGATGATGAAGCTGCAGGCCATCCCGCAGCCGGTGATCGCTGAAGTGCAAGGTGTCGCCACCGCCGCCGGCTGCCAGCTCGTCGCCACCTGCGACCTCGCCATCGCCTGCGAGGAAGCCGCGTTCGCCACCCCCGGCGTCAAGATCGGCCTGTTCTGCTCCACGCCCATGGTGGCCATCAGCCGCGCCATCGGCCGCAAGCGCGCGCTGCAGATGCTGTTCACCGGCGACATGGTGCCGGCGACGATCGCGGCCGAATGGGGCCTGGTGAACAACGTTGTGCCCGCCAGCGCGCTCAAGGCCGAAACCCGCAAGCTGGCCGCGCGCATTGCCGATGCCAGCCCGCTGACGGTCGGGATCGGCAAGCAGGCGTTCTATGCACAGATCGATCTCGACCAGCCCAAGGCCTATGCCTACGCCAAAGAAGTCATGTCCATGAATTCCATGGCCGCCGACGCGCAGGAAGGGATTTCGGCGTTCCTGGAAAAGCGGGCAGCGTGCTGGGCAGGAAAATAGAGACTTCATTCACCGCGGAGCTACCTGAGCGCCTTTTCCAACTCCGAGAGGCTACCGATGATCGCATCCGGCCGGAGTCCGAGTTCCTCCTCCGGCGCCTTGGAGCGGTTGATCCAGCAGGTCCATAGGCCGAAGCTCTTCGCGCCTGCGATGTCCCAAAAATTCGAGGAGATGAAGCCGATCGCATCCTGAGGGACCTTGAGGTGGCGCGGCGCCAGCTCATACACGCGCGGGCTGGGCTTGAAGATCCTCACTTCGTCCACGCTGATGACATTGGCGAAGACTCCCTTGAGGCCTGTGCTCTCCACCACCGCCGCCAGCATGCGCGGCGAGCCGTTCGACAGGATCGCCAGCTTGTAGCGCGCAAGCGATTGCAGCGCGCGCCGGACCTCGGGAAACGGGTCGAGATGCAGGTAGGAGTCCATCAGCTTCTGGCGCGTCGCCGGCGGGCAGTCGAGATTCAGGCTGCGGCAAGCGAAGACCAGCGCCGATTCCGTTACCTCCCAGAAGTCCTCATAGCGTCCCATCAGGCTGCGTAGCCAGGTGTACTCAAGTTGTTTGGCGCGCCAGAGTTGGCTCAGCGCCGGCCCTTTATCGGGGAATGCCTGGTTACAGGTGGAGATCACGGAATGCACGTCGAAGAGCGTTCCGTAGGCATCAAATGCGAGGGCTTGGATCGCGGATGTCATTAGGCACCGCTTCTATGATTCGCAGAACAGGGCAAGGTTACAGCAAAGCGCGAATCAGCGCGCGCCGAACCGCCGCGCTTCGTAGGCCGCGATCTCGGGTTCGTGCTGGAGGGTGAGGCCGATATCGTCCAGGCCTTCGAGCAGGCAGCGCCGGCTGAAGTCGTCGATCTCGAACGAAGCAGCTACGCCGAGATCGTCGCGCACCTGCCGCTGTTCGAGGTCGACGGTAACGCGGTATCCCTCGACTTCCTGCGCCCGCTTCATGATCAATTCGACTTGCGCTTCGGGCAATACGACCGTCAGCAGCCCGTTCTTCACGCAGTTGTTGGCAAAGATGTCGGCGAACGACGGCGCGATAATGGCGCGGAAGCCGAAATCGTCGAGCGCCCAGGGCGCATGCTCGCGCGAGGAGCCGCACCCGAAATTGCGGTCTGCCACCAGGATGCTGGCGCCGGCGTAGCGCGGCTGGTTGAGCGGGAAGTTTGGGTCGAGCGCGCGGTCGGGCGTGCGGCGCCAGTCGTAGAACAGAAACTCGCCGAAGCCGGTGCGCTCGATACGCTTGAGGAACTGCTTGGGAATGATCTGGTCAGTATCCACGTTGGCGCGGTCGAGCGGCGCCACCAGGCCTGTGTGGGTGCGAAATGCCTTCATTGGAAGCGCCACCTGCGGATGTCGGTGAAGTGCCCGGCAATGGCGGCGGCTGCTGCCATCATCGGGCTGACCAGATGGGTGCGTCCGCCGCGCCCCTGCCGGCCTTCGAAGTTGCGGTTGCTGGTCGAGGCACAGCGCTCGCCCGGCTGCAGCACATCGGGGTTCATTCCCAGGCACATCGAGCAGCCGGAATCCCGCCATTCGAAGCCGGCGTCGCGGAAGATCTGGTCGAGTCCTTCGCGCTCGGCGTCGCGCTTGACCGCCTGGGATCCAGGCACCACCAGGGCGCGCACCTTGGGATTCACCTTGTGGCCGCGAGCGACACGAGCGGCGGCCCGCAGGTCCTCCAGGCGCGAGTTGGTGCACGAGCCGATGAACACGCGGTCCACGCTGATACCTTCGATCGCCGTTCCAGGCGCGAGCGCCATGTATTCAAGCGCGCGTTCGGCAGTGCCACGTTCGGCGGAGGTGCGGGCTGCCGCCGGATCGGGCACGCGGCCGGTCACCGGCACAACCATGCCGGGATTCGTTCCCCAGGTGACAAAGGGAGCGAGGCTGGCAGCGTCGATCTCGATCACCTTGTCGTAGCGTGCTCCGGCATCGGACTTCAGCCCACGCCAGCGCGCAACCGCTTCGTCCCAGGCCGCATCTTTGGGCGCAAAGCGCCGCCCGTACAGGTAGTTGAACGTCACTTCGTCGGGAGCCACCATGCCGGCGCGCGCGCCCGCCTCGATGCTCATGTTGCAGAGCGTCATCCGGCCTTCCATCGACAGCCCGCGCACTGCCTCGCCGGTGTATTCGACCACGTGCCCGGTCGCCCCATCGGTGCCGATCGTCCCAATGATGCCCAGCACCAAATCTTTGGCCGTGACGCCCTCGGGCAGCGGGCCGTTGATACGTATCTCCATGGTTCGCGGCTTCTGCTGCGGTAGGCACTGGGTCGCGAGCACGTGTTCGACTTCCGAGGTCCCGATACCGAAGGCCAGCGCGCCAAAAGCGCCATGAGTGGAGGTGTGGCTGTCGCCACAAACGATGATCAGTCCCGGCTGGGTCGCGCCCAACTCGGGGCCGATGACGTGGACGATGCCTTGGTCGGGCGAGTCGATGTCGTAGAGCTCGAGGCCGAATTCCTGGCAATTGCGGCGCAGCGCGTCCATCTGCCGCGCCGCGATGGGGTCGGTGATGGGAAGATGCCCGGGCGTGGTGGGGACGTTGTGGTCCACCGTGACCAGCGTGCGTTGCAGCTGCCGCACGCGCCGGCCCGCCGCCCGCAAGCCGTCGAACGCCTGCGGAGAAGTGACCTCATGCACCAGATGCAGGTCGACGTAGAGCAGTGGCGGCTGGCCCGGCGGATCGCACACCACGTGCTCCTGCCATATCTTCTCGAACAGCGTGCGCGGTCCTGCGGCGCTCGGCGCTCGCTCTTGAATTGGCTTTTGAAGTTCCACGGCCATGGCGCTAGGCGGCCTCACACCGCATGATACGCCCGCCGGCGGTCGACGACATCGGCTACAGCGCTCTCCACCAGCGCGCCCATCTCGGTCGTCGAGACCACGCGCTTGGTGCGAGTCCGCTGCAAGTCAGCAGTGCGGTGCCCCTTGTCGAGCACCTCGCGGATGGCGTCTTCGATGTCCTGCGCGCCCTGCTCCAGGCCGGCGCTGTGGCGCAGCAGCATGGCGGCGGAGGCGATCGCTCCCAGCGGATTCGCAACCCCGCGTCCGGCGATGTCGGGCGCCGAACCGTGTACAGGCTCGTAGAGGCCCACCTTGCCGCCGATGGTGGCCGAGGCCAGCATCCCCAGCGATCCGCTGATCACCGCCGCCTCGTCGGAGAGAATGTCGCCGAAAAGGTTCTCGGTGACGATCACGTCGAAAGATCCGGGATGGGTGACGAGGCGCATGGCGCAGGCGTCCACGTACATGTGGTCGAGCCTGATCTCAGGGTACTCGCGGGCCACACGCGTGACGGTCTGCCGCCAAAGCTGTGAAGTCTCGAGCACGTTGGCCTTGTCGACCGAAGTTACCTTCCGGTGGCGCATGCGCGCCTGGCGGAAGGCGACGTGGGCCACGCGCTCGATCTCGGCCTCCGAGTAGCGCATGGTGTTATACGCGGCTGGGGTAGGACCATCGCTGAATCCGCGCGGTTCGCCGAAATAGATCCCGCCCAGCAGTTCGCGGACGATCAGGACGTCGGCGCCCTTGATGATCTCGGGGCGCAACGGCGAGCAGTCGGCGATGGCACCGTACGCGACCGCGGGACGCAGGTTGGCGTAGCCGCCCAGGGCCTGCCGCAACCCCAGCAACCCGGTCTCGGGCCGCTCGCCTGCAGGCAGGGAATCGAACTCCGGCCCGCCCACCGCCCCCAACAGCACCGCGTTGCTCTCCATGCAAGCCCGCTCCGTCGCCTCCGGCAGGGGTGTGCCGAACTGGCGGATGGCCACGCCTCCGATCGCGCGCTCCTCAAAGCTGACCTCGTAACCGTAAAGATCCAGCAGCGTGCGCAGGACGCGCACCGCTTCCCGTGTGACCTCCGGGCCGACTCCATCGCCCGGTAGAACCGTAATATCAAGCCTCATGGTTCAGCCCTGTTCTACCCTGGAAAAACGTTTCACGTTTCAAGTTTCACGTTCCCCGAGAGCAACCATCCGGGTTTCAACGTGAAACACGAAACGTGAAACTTGAAACGTCCTACGCCGTACCCAACGGGCTGGGCACGCTGTGCGACTTCTCCATTTCCTTCATGGCCGCCAAAGCCGGCATTTCCTCGCGGATGATGGCCAGCAGATGGCGGTCCTCCACCACCTTGATCTGGTCCGCAAGCGCGACGAAGTGCTTGTAGATCCGGTCCAGGTCGCGGCGGGAGAATTCATATCCCAACTGCTGGCATTTCAGGCCGAGCGCGTGCCGGCCAGAGTGTTTGCCCAGGACCAGCTTGCTTTCCGGGACCCCGACCGACTGCGGGGTCATGATCTCATAGGTCAGCGGGTTCTTGATGACGCCGTCCTGGTGGATGCCGGCTTCGTGGGCAAAGGCGTTGCGGCCGACGACGGCCTTGTTGGCCTGCACCACGGCGCCGGTGATTTCGGTCAGCAGGCGGCTGCAGGGATAAAGCTGCTCGCTGTGGACGCCGGTGTCATAGGGCATCTGGTCGGCGCGAACACGCATCGCCATGACGATCTCTTCCAGCGAGGCATTGCCGGCGCGTTCGCCGATGCCGTTGATGGTGCACTCCACCTGCCGCGCCCCAGCTTCCAGGCCAGCGATGGAATTCGCCACCGCCAGGCCGAGGTCGTTGTGGCAATGCACGGAGATC
>DATNJE010000018.1:0-5367 GCA_035604095.1 Terriglobales bacterium | reverse complement strand
GCTGAGCTTCGGCGGGCTGGGCCTGCTGACCGCCAGCCGCGCGCGCAAGATCGAGACCGTCAGCGGGCTGATCAACGTGGTCATGCTGCCCATGTGGGTGTTCTCCGGCGTGTTCTTCTCCTACGAGCGCTTCCCCGCGATTCTTCTGCCTTACATCAAGGCCCTGCCGCTGACCGCGCTGAACGACGCTCTGCGCGCCACTATTCTGGAAGGCGCTCCGCTGGCCGCGCAGGGAACGCGGCTGGCGGTGATGGCCATCTGGGGCGGAGTGTCGTTCGTGCTGGCGCTGAAGTGGTTCAGGTGGATTTGAAGACGCGGAAACGCGCTGTCATCCTGAGCTTGCGACCGTGCTTTTGTGTTTGCGGCCCGTTTTGAGGGCCGCGCGGTCGCGAGCGAAGGATCTCGATTGTGCTCTCGGGGCCGACGAACGTCTGCTGAGTCAGCTAAACAGCATGGGCTGAACCACAATACCAAGATCCTTCGTTCGCCCTCGCCTCGCTTGTGCTCGGCTCGGACTTCCTCAGGATGACATTCCACTAGGATTACTTCGTGACCAGCGCCGCGTACTCCGGCGCGTTCTTCTCTTTCCACTTGATGTTGCAGCCCAGGCTCGGCTTCTGGTCGGCCGGGACGGGACGCCCAGCGAGCACCGCCTCGAGCGCGGCGCGCAGGTCCTTGCCGGTGACGGGGCGGCCACTCGACGGACGGCTGTCGTCGATCTGTCCGCGGTAAACCAGCCGGCGATCCTTGTCGAACACAAAGAAATCCGGCGTACAAGCCGCGCGGTATTCCTTGGCGACTTCCTGGGTCTCATCGAAGAGGTAGGGGAAGGTGTAGCCCACGGTCCGGGCTTCTTCTTTCATGCCCTCGGGACCGTCGTCGGGAAACTGCGCCACGTCGTTGGAACTGATGCCGACCACGGCCACTCCCCGGGCCTGGTACTCGCGCACCAGTTGGGCCAGGTGTTCGCGAACGTGTCTTACATAGGGGCAATGGTTGCAGATGAACATGACCAGCAGTGCGGGGGCGCTCTTGTAGTCATCCAGCGATACGGGACGGCCGCTGACCACGTCGGACAGCCGGAACTTGGGGGCTTTCATCCCCAGTGGTGCCATAGTGGATGGAGTTTCAGGCATGGCAACCTCCCTGCTTAAAAATACAACAAACAGCATAGCGGAAGCGCTGGACACCTCCAAGTCCCGTGATACAATCTCACCCCCTGCGGTGACCGGAGTCACATTACGGTCGGGACCCTTCGGCGGATAGTGGGGTGTAACAGCTCACGCCGGGATCGGGCTTGGTTCTCCGTCCCCTCTGGACCAGGCGCCGGTTTTGGGTTCACTGTCGGTGTTTTCAAGGTTCTCTTTCGTTGATCGGAACCAGGTTTCCGGGAGGAGTCCGAGATGAATATCCGGCTGACGATTTTGATTCTTGTGTTAATCCCCGTTGTGGTGGTGGGCGGGTTTGCTGCAACCCACCGTCCCATGAATGCCACTGTGGTGGCCCTGCTGGGCGCCGTAATGATCTGGCTGGCCTACACTCGCTACGCGCGGCGCATCGACCACGACGTAGTTCAGCCCGACACCAAGAAGGCCACTCCGGCTCGCATGTACATGGACGGGGTGGATTACATGCCCACGAGCCGCAACGTGCTCTATGGCTACCACTTCAAATCCATCGCCGCCGCAGGTCCCATCGTGGGGCCGATCGTGGCGGTTACGATCTGGGGCTGGCTGCCTTCGCTGCTGTGGCTGGTGCTGGGCGTGACCTTCATCGGCTGGGCCAGTGACTATTCCGCCATCATGGTGGCGGTACGGAACGATGGCAATTCGCTTTCCGCCATAGCCCACAAGCTGATCGCTCCCCGGACACGAATGATTCTGTTCGTGTTCATCTTTTTCTACCTGCTGCTGCTGGCGGGCGCGTTCGTGGGCATTCTGGCGGGCATCTTCGATCCCCGCGCCGACGTCCCGTTCGGCATCCTGATGCTGGCCGTCATGGGCCTAGTCGCAGGCCAGATGCTCTACCGCTGGAAGATGGACTTGGTCCTGGTAACTTTTCTCACGGTGGGCATTACTCTGGCCTCGATCGCACTGGGCGCTATGGGCATGACCTCAGTGAAGGGCACCACCCCGGCCGGCAAGCCGGCCGCGGCCATCGCCTATACCGGCCCCATCAACTCCATCGTGGAAAAAGTCGGCAACGGCATCAACCGGCTCAGCGGGGGACAGGCCTTGTACACAGTGGTCGATCCTACCCGAGCCGACCCCCGTTATGCGGCCACACAGGTTAGCGCCGACGGCAAGATCGTTCCCACGTACGTGAACCAGAATGGCGCCATCAAGATGCTGCCTTCGTTCATCTTCTGGTGCGTGTTCGTGTTCGCGTTCTCCTATCTGGGCACAGTGTTGCCGATCTGGCGCTTCGCCCAGCCGGTGAACTATCTCGGTTTTTGGATAACGTTTCTGACCATCGGACTATCGGCACTGGGAGCGGTCGTGGGCGGTGTTCGGGCCCTGTTCGGAAATGCCGCCATGGCGCAGGCGATTACCTTCAACACCAAGGTGTTCGGCACCTGGATGTCGGTGTCGCAGGCCAAGGACGCCGCAGGCGGCATCCTGCAGACGCTGCCGGCGATCCAGCCGCTATGGCCGATGCTGTTCGTGACCATCGCCTGCGGCGCCATCTCCGGCTGGCATGCGCTGGTGGGCTCGATCGGCACCGCGCGGCAACTGGAGTATGAGACCGACGGCCTGCCGGTGGGCGGCGGCGGCATGTTCAGCGAGAACGCGCTGGCGCTGCTGTCGCTGGTGGCCATCTCCATCGCCGGTGGGGCGGGCGCGGGCGCCTTCGCGGGCGGCGTGGGCAAGTTGCTGGGCATGGTGACCTTCGGCGGCATCCCCCAAGCTTATGGCACAGCAATTGGCTTTGGGGTGTTCGTGGTGATCGTGCTGACCGTGGTGCAGCTCGTCTTCCGCGTCATGCGGGTGACTCTGGCGGAGTGGCTGGGCGAAACCTGGGCGGGCTTCAAGAACGCCCACATTTCAGCGTTCGTCTCCATGATCCTGACGCTGCTGCTGGTGCTGAGCGGCACCTGGGTTTACCTCTGGCAGTTGTTTGGCGCCTCGAATCAGTTGATGGCGGCGCTGAGCCTGCTGATCGTCAGCTTGTGGCTGAAGTCGATAGGCAGGAGTCCGCGCTTCGCTTTCTGGCCCATGCTGTTCATGTATGTCACCACCATGGCAGCCATTGTGGTGACGGGTTATAACCTGTACGCCAGCATCCTCTCCAACCCGACGATCGCGGCCCAGCCGATCAACTTTATCGGTGCGGTGGCCATGATCATCGTGGCGGCGTTGTTGTTCGTGGCGTCCGTGCTGATCGCTTACGATGCGTGGCGAGCCTGGACGCGGATGAAACCCGTCGCCCCCGTGAAGGGGAAGGAGCCGGTGTTGGCGCCAGCGGCGCGTTGAGGCAGCGCGTTCAGGCCTGCTCACCGAGCTTGCGCAGGGTTTCGAAGACGGCGCTGGCCGGCAGCTTCTTGAGTTCGGCCAGAGGCCAGTGCACCTCGAAGTTGGGGTCGGCGCGCTGGATGGACAGCCGTACCAGCGGACAGCCGGAGAGCGCGGCGAGATCCAGCAGCCGGCTTGCGGCCGGCGGCGGCTCGGGCGCGTAGGCGACCAGCGGGTCGCGCACCGGGACCGGCTGCCACTTCTGGCTGCGGAGTTGGGCCTCGCGGCCGCGCGCCGACCAGGCCGTGGGTTCGAAGGCTTCGAACTCGAACTCGGGCAGCTTGTGCATGCGGCTGCGGTAGATGAACAGGTCACGGCGCCCGCGGGCGCGGGCCAGAAACCACAGCGGGGCGATGTCGCGGGGTTCGAGCACGAACAGGACCTCAGCTTCGCGGAAGGGCCGCTTGGCGTTCGGGATCTTCAGTTGCACGACGGAAGATCCCAGCCAACGGAGGGTGGTCTTCTCGCCCACCAGCGGCAGGCCGTCCTGGACCCAGCGCATGGCGTCGTGGCCGCGGCGGACATTGCGGTGGGTGCCGAGGGCAAAACCGCCGACGACAAAGATGACCACGAGAATGAACAGGGCGAGATTGGGTGACATGACTGCTCGTCAGGCTGCGTGACGGACCGCTGATTATGGCACACCGACAGGCAGGCGGCGAATGCGCGGGCAGATTGACAAAGGCGAGCGGGTGGGAATGCTGAAGACAATCCGGGAATTTATCTATGGCATGTACGCTTACGAGTTCGAGAGGCAGGCGGTGGAGATGCGCGCCGAACTGGAGTCGGCGTTCATGCTGATCACCATGGGCGACATGCTGGGTGTGCCCGTCATCCCGCCCCTCTACTCGCTGGGTTTGCTGCCCTATGTGGTGCCGCACATCGCCACTTGGAAGCGCCGGGTGATGCGCGAGCGCGAGATATCCGACCGGGAAGAGTTCCATTTGCACGGAGTGTGAAGGATGGCTGTCGGTCGTCGGCCTTCGGTCGTCGGCCAAAAGCCAAGAACCAAGAGCGAAAAGCTGGTAGCCAGAAGCTAGGAGCCGACAAATGCCAGACAAACCGGAAAAGCCGGACAAGAAAAAAGAAGAGAAGCAGGGATTCTTTGGCCGAGTGAAGGAGATCGCCTACGGGATGAGCGCGCACGACATGTCGCGCTACGCCATGCGCACGCGCGCCAGCATGGAGCACCTGTTCATCCTGATCACCATGGGCGACCTTATTGGCGTTCCCATCCTGCCGCCGTACTACTCGCTGCGGCTGCTGCCCTACGTAGTGCCCAACATCTCCACCTGGAAGCGGCGCATGCTGCGGGAGAAGGACGTTTCGGACGCGATGTTCTAGAAACCAGTACCGAGTACCGAGTACCGAGTATCGAGAAAGGCTAAGAGCCAAGAGCTAAGAGCCAGACGCCGCAATCATATGAGGATCTCATGGGACTAAGAGAAGCTTTCGAGCAGAACAAGGACCGTCGCTACATCATGTTCGGCGGCAAAGGCGGGCTGGGGAAGACCACCTTCTCGGCGGCGACAGCCTTCTGGCTGGCGCAGCAGGGGAACAAGGTGCTGGTCTTCTCGGTCGACCCGCAAGCCTCGCTGAGCGATATTTTCCAGAAGGACATTTTCGGCAAAGGGCCGGTGAAGGTGATGGACAACCTTTACGCCCAGGAGATCGACGCCGACAGCCATATCCGCCAGTACCAAGACCAGATCCGCAAGAAGATCCTCGACATGTACGGGATGGAGCAGGTGCCGGAGGAGATCGAGCAGTACATCCAGG
Source organism: Terriglobales bacterium (assembly GCA_035604095.1). GTDB lineage: Bacteria > Acidobacteriota > Terriglobia > Terriglobales > Acidobacteriaceae > JAHFUA01. The sequence continues at coordinate 76 of DATNJE010000018.1, read as the reverse complement.
CGGCGTCGGCTGAGCCCGCCATGGAAGAGTCGGCGATCTTCGACGCGGTGGTGGACATCGTGGTGGGCGGCGAATA
>DATNJE010000017.1:0-3685 GCA_035604095.1 Terriglobales bacterium | reverse complement strand
TGTGGGAGAACTGGAACCACTTGGGCTCGCCCGCCGATTCGCCCAGCTCGCGCGACATCTGCCGCAAGTGGGTGGCGCGCGGGTCTTCGGTGTGGTACACGCGGTGGCCGAAGCCGGGGATCTTCTTCTTCTGCGCCAGCATGCCCTTGATGTACTCCACCGGGTCGGCGCCCGAGCGGTCGATGGCTTCCAAAATCTTGAACACCTCTTCGTTGGCTCCGCCGTGCAGCGGTCCTTTCAGCGCGCCGATGCCGGAGGTGATGGCCGAGTGCATGTCCGAAAGCGTGGCCGCGGTGACGCGGGCAGCGAAGGTGGAGGCGTTCAGCTCGTGGTCGGCGTGCAGGATGAGGGCGATGTCCAGGGCGCGCTCGGCGGTCTTGGAAGGCGGCTCGCCTTTGAGCATGAGCAGGAAATTCGCCGCGTGGGAGAGATAGCGGTCGGGCTCGACCAACTGCAGGCCCTTGCGGATGCGGTCATAGTAGGCCACGATCATCGCCAGTTGCGAGGTCACGCGGATGACCTTGCGCATGTTGGCTTCACGGGTGTTGATCCGCTCTTCGGGATCGAAATAGGCCAGGGCGGAGACGGTGGTGCGCAGCACGTCCATGGGCAGCGCGTGTTTGGGCGCCTGCCGCAGGTAGCTGATGATGCCCGCATCCAGCTTGCGTTCGCGCCACAGCAGCGTGCGCAATTCCTGCAGCTCCGGCCGCGTGGGCAGCTTGCCGTACCACAGCAGGTAGCAGACTTCCTCGAAGCTGGAGTTGTCGGCCAGCTCGTGAATGTCGATGCCGCGATAGGCCAGGACGCCCTGGTCGCCGTCGATGAAACAGATGCTGGAATTACAGGCGATTACGCCTTCGAGCCCTCTGGGCGCCGCCGTGCTGGTGGACATGTTGGCCCTCTCCGCAGGCTGCGGGACCAAGTGCGGGCCCCAGGAATCGCTCACCCCGCCAGCCGCAATCCCTTTTTATACTCCAGTTGCGGGCGCTTTTCCAAGACGGCGGGGCGCAGGCCTGATGGCGGTGTGCCATCCTGCAGACTGGCAGAGACGCAGCATGCTGCGTCTCGTACTACCTTAAGTGTCATCCTGAGCGCGGCCGCGTCTAGCCTTGCGAAGACGCGGCAAACGAAGGATCTATGCATTTGCTTTGCCGAAAAACATAGATCCCTCGCGTCGCGCTCGCCTCGCAAGGCTCAGCTCGCGCTAGCTCGGGATGACACCCTTCGAGGGGGAAGACCCGCCTAGCCCCTTCACCTTCACCGCCACCACGGTCTCGTCATCGAAGTGCGCCACGCCTTCCGAATGTTTCTCCACCGCGTCAAAAATCGCCTTGACGATCTCCTCGGCCGAGTCGCGGCAGTGCGCGGCCACCACTTGATCGACGCGCTCATCGCCGAAGGAGTGGAGGGTGCGGTTGCGAGCGTCGCTGATGCCGTCGCTGTAAAAGACGAACACGTCGCCGGGCGCGGCCTGCACCCTGATCTCGTCATACTCGGCGTCCTCGAACAGGCCGAGCGGCAGGCCGGTGGTGTCCAGGCGCTGGACCTTGCCCTCGTGGCAGAAGATGGGCGTGGGCACGCCGGAGTTGGCGATGTGCATGAGGCGGTGGTCGTCGTCCCAGACCGCGTAGAGCAGGGTGAGGAAGTGGGATTCCAGGCGGCGCTCGTTGAGCGAGGCATTGATGGCGGAGAGCATCTCCGCCGGCGACGGTTCCGCGCCTGCGGTGGAGCGCATGATGCCGCTGGCCAATGCCGCATATAGCGCCGCCGGCGCGCCCTTGCCGCTGACGTCGCCCAGCGCGATTCCCTGCCGTCCCAGCGAGTACTCCAGGAAGTCGTAGAGGTCGCCGCCGATGGTGTGCGCGGGCACGAATTTGGCCGCGATCTCGGCGTGCTCCAGCACGGGACGCGTCGGCGGCAGCAGGCTGCGCTGCACCTGGCGCGCCATCTCCAGCTCGCGCTCCATGCGGCGTTCCTCACGCTCCAGGCGCGCGTAGAGACGGGCATTCTCGATGGCAATGGCGATCTGCGCCGCCAGCGTGGTGAGGGTGCGCATGTGGGATTCGCGAAAATATCCGCGGCGGGTGTGCTCCAGGTCGAGCACGCCGATCACCTTTTCCTTGTAGATGAGCGGCACCACCAGCTCCGAGCGCGTCTCCGGATTGAGCTTGATGTAGCGCGGGTCCTTGGTGACGTCCGTCGCCAGCACCGGCTGTGCCCGCTGGGCGGCGTATCCCACCAGCCCCTGGCCCAGCTCGATCTCGTGCTTGATCTGCACCTTCTCGTTGAAGCGCAGCGAGAAGCGGTGGCCCAGGCGCTGGCCGCTGGCGTCCAGCAGCAGGATGCTGAACATGTGGTAGTCGATTACCCGGTTGAGCAGCTCGCCGATGCGCTTGAACAGCGCGTCCAGATCGAGGATGGAGGTGAGCTCGCGGCTGATCTCGTTGAGCACGGTCAGCAGCTTGGCCTGGCTGGAGGCCCGGGTATAAAGGCGCGCATTCTCGATGGCGATGGCGATCCGCGAGGCAATCAGGGTCAGCAGCCGCGCGTGCTGTTCCGAGAAGTAGCCGAGTTCGGGAGCCTGAATATCGAGCACGCCGATGACGCGCTTCTTCACGATCAGCGGCACCGCCAGCTCGGAGCGCACTTCCGGCACGCTGCCGATGTAGCGCGGCTCCGTGGTCACGTCGTTCACCAGCACGGTTTCGCCGCGCTCGGCCGCCAGGCCGGTGATGCCTTGGCCTACCCGCCCGCGGAAGCTCTGCGCCATTTCCTGCGGGTGTCCGAGGGAAAAGCGGATGCGCAGCTCGTCGCTTTTCGGCTCCAGCAGCAGGATGGCGAAGATATCGAAATGGATGACCTTCTGCAGCAGCCGGGCCACGCGCTGCAGCAGTTCATCCAGGTCGAGCGTGGCGTTGACCACGTCCGCCACCTCCAGCAGCAGGAAGGGATCGAGCGGAAGGTTGGCGTCGCTCTCACGCGCGCCCTGCATGGGAACCGCGGATTTGGAGACCGAACTCATGACTGCCTTCATGATAGCAGCCGGGCGCGGGCCGCCGATTCCCGATTCCTGACCCCGAATTGCATGCGTTCCTGGCCGCGACTAAAATTTGCTGGTCATTAGAAGGTGAACTCATGAATCTTAAAGGCATCAAACTGACCTGGCTGGGACACTCCACCTACCGCATCGAGACCCCCGCCGGCACGACCGTGCTGGTCGATCCCTGGGTGATGGGCAACCCGATGTGTCCCGAATCGGAAAAGAAAATCAAGAAGGTGGACGTGATGCTGTGCACGCACGGCCACTTCGACCACATCGGCGATGCGGTCGCCATCGCCAAGCAGCACAATCCGACCGTGGTTGGTATCTACGAGCTCTGCGCCTGGATGGAAAAGAAAGGCGTCAAACAGATCTCGCCCATGAATAAAGGAGGTACGCAGAAGGTCGGCGACCTGCGCGTCACCATGGTGCACGCCGAGCATTCCTGCGGCATCCAGGATGGCGACCAGATCGTCTATGGCGGCGAGGCCTGCGGCTACGTGATGGAATTCGAGAACGGGGTGAAGATCTACCACGCGGGCGACACCTGCGTCTTCGGCGACATGCAGATCATCCGCGAACTCTATGCGCCGGAGATCGTCATGCTGCCCATCGGCGACCATTTCACCATGTCGCCGCGCGAGG
>DATNJE010000016.1:0-11532 GCA_035604095.1 Terriglobales bacterium | reverse complement strand
GCCAAGACCGGCAAGATCGGCGACGGCAAGATCTTCGTCTCCCGCATCGATGACGCCATCCGCATCCGCAACGACGAGCGCGGCCAGGGCGCCCTGTAGCGCTTCGCCGCACTTTCCTCGGCCCGCTGAACCGGCGCCGGGGCCGAGCCAAAATCATGTCGGCTGCTGCCGTACCCAATCTTCGGGACCTGTATCTCTCCGAATCGGGGCAGATTCGCGCCCGCTTCCAGGAGAGCGGAGATGGCTTGGCTGCGGTGCGCGAGCGCTCGGCGCTGGTGGACTCCATCGCCCAGCAGCTCTACGCCGCCTTCATCGCGCCCGAAGCGGGTGGTCCCGAGCGCTTCTGCCTGGCGGCGCTGGGCGGCTTTGGACGCAAGGTCCTGTTCCCCGGTTCGGACGTGGACCTTTTGTTTCTCGCCGGGGACGCGCGCACGGAGGAACGATACAAGCGGGAAATCGCCAGCCTGTGCCGCGAACTGTGGGACCTCCGTCTGCGCGTTAGCCCTACCACCCGCAGCCTGGCGGAATGTGGGCGGCTTTACCGCGACAACCTCGAGTTCAACATGTCGCTGCTGGACTGCCGCTATCTCGCCGGAGATGCGCAGTTATTCACCCGCCTGCGTGAGGAGGTGGTGCCACAGTTGGTGGTGCGGGAGCGCCAGCCCCTGGTGCAGAACCTGGCGGAGCTGACGCGCACCCGCCATGCCAAGTACGGCCAGACCATCTTTCACCTGGAGCCCAACCTCAAAGAGGGGCCGGGCGGCTTGCGCGACTACAACGTTGCTTGCTGGCTGGCCCTGATCTCCGGACTGGAGAAACGCAGCCCCCGGCCGCCCGCGGGACTTCTGGCGCAGGAGTTGCGCGAGGATTGCCTGCGCGCCTTCGACTTCCTGTGCGCGGTCCGCTGCTTTCTGCATTACCGTCAAGGGCGGGATGACAATGCTCTCAGCTACGAATTGCAGGCCGAAGCCGCGGCTGAGGGCGTCGGCGCCAAAGTGAACTGTGCCGTGGAGCCTGCGGAATGGATGCGCCTCTACTTCCGCCATGCTCGCGCCATCGACCGTGCCGCCACCCAGTTTCTGGACGACGTCGAAGGGGCGCGCTCTTCGCTCTACCACGCCTTCGACGACTGGAGATCGCGGCTCTCCAACGCCGATTTCCACGTCAGCCACGGTCGCATCCTGCTCCGCCAGTCCACCGCGATGGAGGATGCTTCGACCGCGCTCGCGCTCTTCGAGTTCGTTGCCCGCCACGGGCTGAAGATCAGCCGTGACGCCGAGCATCGCATCGAAAAAGCCTTGCCCCTGCTGCGCCAGCGCCTGCCTGGCCTGCCCGGATTTTGGGATCGCCTGCGCGTGATCCTGACCCTGCGCTATGCCGCTGATGCCCTGCGTGGGCTGCACCGCAACGGGTTGCTGACTTTGCTTTTGCCGGAATTCCACGCCATCGATGCGCTCGTCATTCGCGACTACTACCACCGTTACACGGTGGATGAGCACTCCTTCCTGACCATCGAGAACCTGCACCGCCTGCGCCAGGCCGAGGACCCCTTGGAGAAGAGGTTCGCCGAGATCATGGGCGAGACCGAGCGCCCCGAATTGCTGTTCCTGGCGCTGCTGGTCCACGACATCGGCAAGGGCATGCCGGCGGAGAATCACATCGCCGGCAGTTTGCAGGCGCTCGACCCGATCCTGGCGCGCCTGGCGCTGGACGCCGAGGCTGACGAGACCGTCCGCTTCCTGGTCGCCAATCATCTGGAGATGTCGATAGCGCTGTCGCGCCGCGACGTCTTCGATCCCGAGACGGTTCGCGCCCTCTCCGCCAAAATCGGCACTCCCGAGCGGCTGAAGATGCTGTGCCTGCTCACCTACACCGACATCAAGTCCGTCAACCCGGAGGCCCTGACGCCGTGGAAGGCGGAGATGCTGTGGCAGCTCTACGCCGCCACCATCAACCACATGAACCGCAGCCTCGACGACGAGCGCGTGCGTCCCGGGCAACTCGGGCTTCACGAGAGCACCTCCGGGGGACTCAACGGGTTCCTTGCGGGATTTCCCAAGCGCTACCTCCTGACCCATTCGGCGGTGGAGATAGCGAAGCATCGGCGGATGGCGGCCGCGCTGGCCGAGGTCCCGGTGCAGGTGTCGCTGCAGAAGCGTTCACACCTCTACGAGCTGACGCTGGTCACACCCGACCGCCCCATGCTGTTCGCCACCATCGCCGGCACGCTGGCGGCGTGGGGGATGAACATCGTCAAGGCGGACGCGTACTGCAACCAGACCGCCGTGGTGCTGGACACGTTTCACTTTATCGACCTGTTCCGCACCTTCGAGCTGAATCCTTCAGAGATCGAGCGCTTCCAGAACAACCTGCTGGCGGTGCTCAGCGGCGAGCTGAGCCTGGCGGCGCTGATGGCGGGCCGAGCCAAGCCCGGCGGGATGCGTCCCGCCAAGGTGACCATCCTGCCCCGGCTCACCTTCGACGATCACAGCTCCTCGCACAGCACCCTGCTGGAGCTGGTGGCGCAGGATCGCCCCGGGCTGCTCTACCACGTCAGCTCGAAGCTGGCGAAGCAGGGGTGCAACATCGAGGTCGCGCTCATCGATACCGAAGGCCAGAAGGCCATCGATGTTTTCTATTTGACGGTGGGCGGCGCCAAGCTGGATGCCGGTCGCCAGAAAGCCCTGGCCGAAGCGCTGCTGCAGGATATTTGACCGCTATGGATTTCGACGTTCTCACCACGTTCCTCGAGGTCGCCAAGCAGGGGAACTTCTCCCGCGCGGGGCAGAAGGTCTTCCGCTCGCAATCGGCGGTGAGCGCGCAGATCCACCAGTTGGAAGAGGAATACGGCGAGAAGCTGCTGGACCGCGCCGGCAAGAGCGTGCACCTCACGCCCGCCGGCCAGGTGCTGCTCGATTACGCCCGGCAGATGTTGAGCCTGCGCGACGAGTCGCTGCGCGCCGTCGCCGACCAGAACGTCACCCCGCGCGGCATGCTCGCTATCGGCGTCAACGAAGCCACCTGCCTCTACGTGCTGCCCGACGTCTTCGCGGAGTACTCGCGCCTCTATCCCGCGGTGCAGATCAACATCTACCGCAACTTCAGCCGTAAGATCGTGGAACGGATCGAGTCCGGCGTGCTCGACGCCGGCGTGGTCACGCTGCCGGTCCGCTCTCCCAGCCTGAAGATCCACTCCATCTTCCGCGATCGACTCATGGTCATGGTCAGCCCGCGCCATCCCCTGGCCAAGCACACTGATGTTTCCGTGGAGGAAATCGCCCAGCACTCGCTTATCTTTCCCAAAACCGGATATACGCGCCAGTTGCTCGACAAGCTGTTCCGCCCTCACCGCGCGCAATTGCGGGTGGCCATGGAGCTGCCGAGCGTGGGAATGATCAAGAACTTTGTGGCGGCGGGGCTGGGCGCAACCCTGATCAGCGCCAGCTTCGCCCAGGCCGAAGCCCGCGCCGGCCAGGTGGTAATGATTCCACTCAAGGGAGCCGCGCTATGGCGGGAATTGGGATTGATCTACCGCAAGGACCGCAGCCTGCCGCGCGCCGCCATGGCGTTTATCGCGCTGGTCCAGCAACGCTCCGCCGCCGCCCGCGCCGGATAGCTGAAACTGCCCGGCGGTGAGCCGAACGCTACGGATTGCCACGGATGAACACGGATGAACACGCAGAATAGAATCCAATCCGTGAGAATCCGTGGCTAGGCTTTACCCGCCATACCTTCCGGCCATGAACTCGCCGATGCCCTGGTACGCACTGCGCAGCGTGGGTTCCTGCGGCAGGAAGACGATGCGGATGTGCCGCGTGCCTGCCTGCTGACCGAATCCTCCGCCGTGCACCACCAGCACTTGCTTTTCGAGAAGCAGCGCCTTCACGAAATCCAGGTCATCCTCGGGGATGTCGAGGCGCGGAAAGGCGTAGAACCCGCCCTTCGGCGTCACGCAGTGGACGCGGGGCGTGGAGTTGCACCACCGGAGCGTGAAGTCGCGGCGCGCCTGGAGCTTGGCGATCATTGCGGGCAGGTGTTGCTGCATGCCTTCGAGTGCCGGTCGCACCGCGTACTGCACCGGATGGTTGGCGGACAAGCGCGAGCGCAGCAGCTTGTGCATGCCTTCCGTATAAGAGCGCACCGCGGCCGCCGGCCCGCTCACCACGCACCAACCCACCCGCCAGCCGGTGGCGAGAAATCCTTTGGACAGTCCGCCGAAGGTGACTACCGGGATGTCGGGCGCGAGCGTCGCCAAGGGCACGTGATCGGCGCCGTCGAAGGTCACGCGGTCGTAGATCTCGTCGGCGAAGATGACGAGGTTGTTCTGCCGCGCCAGTTCCGCGATCGCTTCCAGCGTGCGCCGCGAGTGCACAGCGCCCGTGGGATTGTTAGGGTTGATGAGCACGATCCCGCGCGTCGAGGGCGTGACCCGGGCGGCCAGGCCGCCGACGTCCGGCTCCCAGTCCAGCTCTTCCGCTAGGTCGTAGGGATTGCGCCCAGCGCCGATCTTGGCCAGCACCGCGGTGTAGAGCGGATATCCCGGGCGCGGAACCAACAGATCGTCGCCCGGGTTGAGCAGCGCGGTAAGGCAGATGTCCACGGCTTCGCTTACGCCGTCGGTGATGAACACGTCCTGGATGTTGCGGATGCCTTTGCGCTCGGCATCGCCGCGGATGGCGTGGAGGGCTTCTGGAACGCCCAGCGCGGGAGCATAGCCGTTTTTGCCGTTGCGCAGGGCCTCGACCACCGCGTCCACCAGTTCCGGAGGCGTGCTGAAATCGGCGTCCAGCGGATCGCCGATGTTCAACATGAGGATGGTCTTGCCCTGCCGCCGCAATTCATCGGCGACCGCGGCCAGGTCGCGGATGGGCGAGCGCACGTGTTGCAGGTTCTTGGCTACCAGGACTTCGAGCGCCTTCGTGGTCAGCATGGGTTCCGGACCTTCCAGAAATATTAGGGCGTACTCTTTAATCCTACATCCGCCGGAGGCATCGCAGCCGGCAACTGGCAATGCTGCAATTTGCAGGTACCGTTTTGGTAAGCGCGCAGCGTGCGCACTGTGAACGGGATTCCCAACGGCCGGTAGGCGCTCGCCAGCAACTCCTGCACCGCTCCCACGTTCTTTTCCGCCAGCGCCAGGATGGACGGTCCCGCCCCCGCCAGGCACACCCCCAGCAGGTCGGGATGCTGCAGCTCCAGGATCTCCTCGAGTCCCGGCACCAGCATCAAGCGGAAGGGCTGATGGCAGCGGTCGCGCAAAGCCTCGCGCAGCAGGGAATATTCGCGGCTCTGCAGCGCCTGCAGCAGCAGCGCCACCCGTTGCAAGTTGAAGACCGCGTCTTCCCGCCGAAGCTGCTTCGGCAGCGCCCGCCGTGAAGCTACTGTGTCCAGCCCCAGGCTGGGGGTCAGTACAACGAAGCGAATGGCCTCTGGCCAGGGCATGGAAAGGGCGACAACCGAGTTGTCTTCTAATGCGCAGCTTGTGGTCAAGCCGCCGAGCAGGGCAGCCGCGGCGTTATCGGGATGCCCTTCCAGCTCGCACGCTACGTTCAGCAGTTTTTCCATCGGACAGGGGCCGAAAAACGCATCGTACAAGCGCAAGCCCGCCACCGTGGCCGCCGCGCTGCTGCCCAACCCGGAGCGGCTGGGGATCTCGCTGCGTACCTCCACGCTGAGCGAAGGGAAGTCCACGCCATCCCGCGCTGTCATGTAGCGGAAGGCGCGCTCGATGAAGTTTTCGCCATCCAGCTCAAAGCCGACAAAGTCGAAGCGCAACTCATTCTTTCCCTGGCCCGGCAAGCTCTGCGCGCGTACATGGAGGTAGAGCTGCAATGCCACGGCCAGCGTGTCGAGGCCAGGGCCGAGGTTCGCGACCGAAGCCGGCACCACAATGTCCGCCGGCTCCAGCCGCGTTCGCATCGCCATTGGTTTGGTTCCCATCTTTCTTAGTCCGCCTGAACTTCGGCCGTAGAGCGTAGGGCCTTTGTGTACCGCGATTTGCCGATGTAATCGGTGTCCTTGAGCACGTGCCCGGTCAGGATGGCGACCACTCTGGCATCTCGGCTGATCGTCCCGTCGCGCGCCAGCTTGCGCGTGCCGGCGAGCGTGGTAGCCGAAGCCGGCTCGCAGCCGATGCCGTCGCGGCCGATCACCGACTTGGCCTCCGCGATCTCGTCGTCGGTAACGTCGATGGCCAGGCCGTTGGTGAAGCGCAGCGCCTTCAGCGCCTTTTTCCAGGAAACCGGCGCGCCGATGCGAATCGCCGTAGCCGCGGTGCGCGGTTCCTTGACCACCAGCAGTTCGTCCGAACCTGCCCGCCAGGTGCGGACCAGCGGATTCGCGCCTTCCGCCTGCACCACCACCAGCCGCGGGACCTTATCGATCAAACCGGCGGTCTTGAGTTCGTACAGCGCCTTGCCGAACGCCGATGTGTTGCCCAGGTTGCCGCCGGGAACCACGATGTAGTCGGGCGGATTCCATCCCAATTCTTCCAGCAGTTCGAACATGACCGTCTTCTGGCCCTCGAGCCGGAAGGGATTGATCGAATTGAGGAAGTAGATCTCCGGTCCGGATTCGTGCAGCACCGTTTCCAGCGCCTGGTCGAAGCTGCCTTCGACTTCTACGATCTCCGCGCCGTAATCGAGCGCCTGCGCCACCTTGTTCGGCGAGACTGCGCCGGCGGGCAGATAGACTCGTGCCGTCATTCCCGCGCGCGCGGCGTAGGCGGCCATCGAGCCTGCCGTGTTGCCGGTCGAAGCGCAGGCCACCGTGCGCGCGCCCTGGAACCTGGCCTCAGTGACACCCACCGTCATCCCCAGGTCCTTGAAACAGCCGGTGGGATTCCAGCCCAGGTGCTTGAAGCGCAGGTCCGCGAGCCCAGCCCAGCCGGCGCTCTTGATGCCCGGCACCAGCGGCACATTGCCCTCACCCATGGTGACGATCTCCCGCGGCGCGTACTCGGGAAGGAACTCGCGGAATCGCCACACCCCGCTGCGGTCGCGGGGATCGCGCGAGCAGCGCCGGTTCCACCACAAATCCTTCAGCACCTGGGGGCTGAACATCAACGGGCCGGCCGCCACTTCCAGCAGGCCGCCGCAGCGCGGACACCGCAACGTGCGCTCGTGCACCTCGAGCTTGTTGCCACAGCCGTCGTCACTGCATCGCAGATACATTCGGCACCCTTACCGCAGCAGCGGCAGGCTCAAGATCGGTTCCACCAGAAAGTCCAGGCCGCGCAACTCCCCGAGCGCTCGCTCCACCAGCGAGTTCGGGCATTCCTCGAGCGTCATCACGAACGGCAATCGCGACTTCGGGTATCCCGGTTTCTGCAGCACCGCCTCGATGCTGATGCCGTGTCTTGCCAGAATTCCCGAAACGGAGGAGATGATCCCCGGCCGATCGCTCACCGTGAAGCGCACGTGATGCGGCGCGCTGAACTCAGAAGTCACCGGCACTCTCTGCGCTGGAGGGGAATGCCAGCCGTTCATGCGGCCTTCGGCGATGGCGATCAGGTCGGAAACCACGGCCACCGCGGTGGGATGGCCGCCCGCGCCGTGGCCGGAGAAAACCGTCTCTCCGCCGAATTCGCCGGTTGCCATGACTAGGTTCTGGCTGCCTTGCGCCCGCGCCAGCGGCGACGCCAGCGGCACCAGCGCCGGTTGTACCGAGGCGAACAGCCGCCCATCCTTGAGCTCCGCGCAGGAGATCTGGCGGATGGTGCAGCCCAGGTCCCGAGCATAATGAAAATCGACCGACTCCAGGCTGGCGATGGAGCGGCAGGCGATCTCGCCCGGCGCAACTTCGCAGTTCAGCCCGACGCGCACCAGGATCGCCAGCTTGGCCCGGGCATCGAAGCCCTCAACGTCGTCGGTGGGATCGCTCTCCGCGAAGCCCAGTTGCTGCGCCTCGCGCAGCGCGTCGGCAAAACCGCCGCCACCTTCTTCGATCTTGCTGAGGATGTAATTGCAGGTGCCGTTCAGGATGCCGCAGACTCGGTAGAGGCGGTCGCCCGCCAAACCCTCCTGCAGTCCGGAGACCACCGGCACGCCGCCCGCGACCGAGGCGCCGAAGGCGAGTTGGCGTCCCTGGCGCCGCGCCAGCTCCAGCAGTTCCGGCCCGTGGTGAGCGATCAACTGCTTGTTGGCAGTGACCACGGACTTGCCCGCCGCCAGCGCCCGCCGCACCCACTCGCGCGCCGGTTCCAACCCGCCCACCAGTTCCACCACGATGTCCACGGAATCGGTGAGCGCGTCTTCGAAATTGTCGGTCCAGCGTATGTTGCCGGGCAGCCAGTCCACCCGCTTGCGTTCCACGTTGCGATTGACGACGTGAGTCAGGCGAAGGTGTGAGGGCGCGCTCGACAGAATGCGCGCCACCGAACTGCCCACGGTCCCAAAACCAATAAGGGCAACATTTACCGGGCGCGCTTCAGGAGTTGCCGAAGGGAGCTGCGCCTTTTCGCTCATCACTGCCATTTGCTCACACTCCATGCCCATAGCCCACCTCAACCAAAGGGACGTATTCCAGCCAATTGGCGGAGAGCGGGTGGCTGCCGCGCGTCACCTGCTGGAAGGCCTGCTGCAGCCGGCGGGTGATGGGTCCGGTCTTGCCGCTGCCGATGCGCCGGAAATCGATCTCCCGCAAGCCGGCGACCTCTGCCGCCGTGCCGCAGACGAACACTTCATCGGCCAGGTAGAGCTGGTCGCGCGAGATGGGCTCCTCGATGACCTTGAGGCCGAGGTCGCGAGCCAGGGTCAGGATGGTGTCGCGGGTGATGCCTTCGAGGATGGCCGCGGCCGGCGAGGTGTATAGCACGCCGCGGCGCACCATGAACAGGTTTTCGCCGGTGCACTCGGCGACGTAGCCCTGAGGGTCGAGCATGATGGCCTCGTCGAAGCCCAGGCGCAGCGATTCCGTCCGCGCCAGCACCGAGTTTACATAGTTGCCGCAGATCTTCGCCTTGGTCATGCTGGCGTTGACGTGATGCCGGGTGAACGACGCGGTGTTGGCGCGGATGCCGGTCTCCAGCGCTTCGTCGCCCAGGAACTTCTCCCACTTCCACACCGCGATCCCCACGTGCGGCACGCCGTTATCGAGCACCAGATTCCAGCCACCCTCGGCGAGATAGATCAGCGGCCGGATGTAACAATCGGGGAAAGCGTTGGCGGCGACCGTGGCCTTCACCGCATCGGTCAGCTCGCGCAGCGTGTAGGGCAGCTCCAGGAAGCCCAGCACCCGCGCCGAGTCCACCAGCCGCTGCATGTGATCGTGCAGGCGGAAGATGGCGGAGCCATTCGACGCGGCGTAGCAGCGGATGCCTTCGAATGCCCCAATGCCGTAGTGCAGGCCGGGGGTCATGAAGTGCAAGGTTGCGTCCTGGAAGCGAACCAGCTTGCCGTTCATCCAGACGAAATCAGATTTCGGACCCATGACGTTACCTCTGTGTTTCAGTCAGTCTTACTTCAAACTCTTCGGTGCGCCCACATCCCGAGCCACCTCCGCCCGCAGCCGCAGATGCTCGCTCACGTTCGCTTCCCGGTGGACAACGCTGCCGGAGGGTCGCCGCCGATCGTCCTCGGCGTCCGCGAAGAGATCGCTGTGCAGGCGGCGCACTGCTGCCGGCACGTCCTCCTCCTGGATGACGAAGCTGATGTTGATCTCGGAAGCTCCCTGCGAAATCATGCGCACATTGACCCCGGCGGCCGCGACGCTCGAGAACACGCTGGCCGCGATGCCTTGCCGGCCGCGCAGGTTCTCGCCCACCACGCTCACAATGGCCTGCCGCGGCTCGCAACTCACCTGCGCGAAGCGTTCCAAATCGGCGAGCAATTCCGGCGCCGCCGAGTCGGACTCCACCGCCAGCGTGATGCGCACCTGCGAGCTGGCGACGATATCCACCTGGCACTGGTGCCGGTCGAACACCGCCAGCACTTCCCGCAGGAATCCGCGCGGGATCTCGCCGCGTTCGCCGGCGACGTTGACAATGGTGCTGTGGCGCTTGGCGGCGATGGCGCGCACGGGATGGTGGTTGCCCGGCACGTGCGCCCGTATGCAGGTGCCCGCGCCCGCCGGGTTGCGCGAGTTCAGCACGAAAACCGGGATGTTCTTCTCGATGGCCGGCAGCAGCGTGGCCGGGTGCAGCACCTTGGCGCCGAAGGAGGCCAGTTCCGCGGCTTCTTCGAAGCTGATTTCCTCAATCAGCCGCGCTTCCGGGGAGAGATTGGGGTCGGTGGTCATCATGCCGGGAACGTCGGTCCAGATCTCGATGCGCTCCGCTTGCATGGCCGCGCCCACGATGGATGCCGAGTAATCTGAGCCGCCACGGCCGATAGTGGTTGGGACGCCGTCCAGCGTGGCGCCGATGAATCCTCCCATCACCGGGATCACGTGCCCCCTGACCAGCGGACGCACGCGGGCCTCGAGCCGCGCCCGGGTCTCATCGAAAAGCGGCGCCGCCTTGGTGTGGGAATTGTCGGTGATGAGGCATTCGCGCGCGTCCACGCGCTCGGCGGCGAGACCGCGCGCCGCAAAGGCCGCGCTTACGATCTCGCTCGAGAGCAGCTCGCCAAACGAGAGCAGGCAATCGGTGCTGCGGGGTGAAAGTTCCTGGAGGGTGGCGACGCCGGTCAACAGTTCTTGCAGCAGTTTGAAATTGGACTCCAGCGCAGGCTGAATCTTGGAGAAGTGAGTGCCGGGGAGAAGGTCGGAAGCGGTGCGCAGGTGCCGCTGTCGCAGGTCCGAGGCCAGTTCCAGCGCGCGACCGCGGTCGCCGGTCGCGGCCGCCTGGCCGGCCGCCAGCAACTGGTCGGTGACGCGGGCCAGCGCGCTGACTACAACTACGGGACCTTCCGCCGAGCGGCTGCGCACGATCTCGGCCACACGCTCGATGGCCGGCGCATCCTCGACCGAAGTGCCTCCGAATTTCATTATGATCATGGCCGCACCGCCCCGGCGCAAAGCATCAACTCGTCCTCCCCAGAGATATCCCGCAAAACAAAAACCCACTCGCCTTGTCTGGCGGTGGGCTCAGGAGCTGTTTTGGATCTGCTAGCTCAAGTCCCCCTGCCAGAGAGACGAATAGCTGTAGCTGTCGCCGCCATTACCCCAAGCAGCCGCAACACAGTCGTATTCTGGCCGGACTCAAGCATGGAGAATACCCAGTTTATAGTCACTCCCGGTCTCGCTTCTGCCAAAAAACTGATGCAACCAATCAAAAAAACTGGACCATTACGGGATGCGTCCGGACGGGACCTACGGCTGAACCGCGTTCATCCCAAAATGGTGCCGCACGTCGGCGCCCTTGATCCAGAAGATGACGTCCTCGGCGATATTGGTGGCGTGGTCGGCCACCCGTTCCAGGTTGCGCGAGATGAGCAGCGCATCCAGAGCCTGCTGCAGAGCGTCCGGGACGCGCTTCATGTGCGCGATCATGGAGGCGTGGATCTCGCGGTTCATGTTGTCCACCAGGTCGTCCATCTTCAGCACTTCCTCGGCCGCTTCCGGACGGGCGTCGATGAACGACTGCAGCGCGCG
>DATNJE010000015.1:0-3129 GCA_035604095.1 Terriglobales bacterium | reverse complement strand
CCGGTCGTAGGCCGCACGCGGGGATTCGCGCGTCAGGTCGGCGGCGGCGATCAGGTGGATCTGGTGCCGCAGGTGGTCGAAGGCCAGCAGCCGGTCGAAGAACATCATTACGCAATCCGGCGCATGCGTGTCCACCCTGGCTGTGGAGGGCAGCTTCTCCAACTGCCGCACCACGTCGTAGGCAAAGAATCCGACCGCGCCTGAAGTGAACGGCGGCAGGCCCTCCACGGGCGCGGGCCGGTGCTGTCCCAGAAGATCGCGCAGCACCTCGAAGATGCTGCCCTGGAACTTGCGCCGCTCGCGACCGCGCTCGATGGTGATCTGCCGGTCGCGCGCCGTGACCACCATATAAGGACGCGCGCCCAGGAAGGTGTAACGGCCGATCTTCTCTCCGCCTTCCACCGATTCCAGCAGGAAGGCCCGCCGCTCCTGGCCGGCGATGGCCAGGAAAGCCGACACCGGGGTCTGCAGGTCGGCGGTGACCGACTTGGTCACCGGGATCAGCGTCGATTCCCGCGCCAGGCGCGAGAACTCTTTGTAATCGGGACGTACCATTGCGGGTCTGCTGATTATACGGCCCATGCGCTCTTGGCTCTTGGCTGTTAGCTTTTGGCCAAAAGCCAAGAGCCAAAAGCCAAGGGCTATCGTTCAATCATCCGATTACCCAGTCCATCCGTGGTCCAGTACACCGATGGTTATTGCACGAAGCGGGCGGTTCCGGGGACAATCACCCAACGGAAACGACGGGTCGGCGATGACGATGATGGTCAGATTCTGGGGCGTACGGGGCTCGACCCCCACTCCCCAAGCGGAGAACCTGCGCTACGGGGGCAACACCTCGTGCGTCGAGGTGCGGGTCAACGGACACATCTACGTGTTCGACTGCGGCACCGGTTTCCGCAATCTGGGCAAGCACCTGCAGCACGAATTCGCGGACCGGCCCATCTACGCCCACGTCTTCCTCTCCCACTTCCATTGGGACCACATCCAGGGCATCCCGTTCTTCTCCCCGCTCTATGAGAACCGGGACAGCTTCTTCTACTTCCACTCCTCCAGCCGCTCGCGCGGGCTGAAGGCCGCCCTCGAAGACCAGATGTCGGACCCTTACTTCCCGGTGGACATGACGGAGATGGCCGCCAACCGCCACTTCTACGACATCGAGGAAGACCGCATCAACTTCGACAACTGCGTCATCCAGACCAAGTGGCTGAACCATCCCCAGGGCTGCCTCGGCTTCCGCCTGGAAACCGACGACAAAGTCCTGGTCTACGCCACCGACAACGAGCCCGGCTCGCCGCAGTTCGACAAGAACGTCCGGCAACTGGCCGAGGGCGCCGACGTGCTCATCTACGACGCCCAGTATCTGCCCGAGGAGTACGAGGCCAAGAAGCGCGGCTGGGGACACAGCCACTGGCGCGAAGCCGTCAATATCGTGATGGAGAGCGGCGCCCAGGAGCTGGTGCTGTTCCACCACGATCCCGACCACAACGACGCCTGCATCGATTCCATCGTGCAGGTCGCCCGCAATCACTATCCCAAGGTGCGCGCCGCCGCCGAGGGGATGGAGATCCAGCTCTAGGGCCACGCCTGGGCCTCGGTCGTCGGATGGAAGACAAGGGGTGGCAGCGGGTGGAGCAGGCCTTCAGGCCTGCAATAGGGACTGCTTCTAAACCACCGGCTTCAGCCGCTGAGGACCTAACCTTAAAGTAACTGGGCAGGGCCGCCCCCCATCCCCGGCTTGCCTTCCGCCTTGCCGCCTACCTATACTTATCTCTCGCCGAACGGGGCAAGGGCACGTCCTGTGGCCCTTTTTTTACGTCTCATTCATCGGAGCCTGCCATGAGCACAATCGCGCTGGAGAAGGAATCCAATCCCTGGGAATCGCAATCGGCGCGGTTTGATCTGGCCGCACGCAAGCTGAACCTCGACGAGGGTCTGTGGAAGATCCTGCGCTACCCCACCCGCGAGATCATCGTGCACATCCCGGTGGCCATGGACAACGGCAGCCTGGAAGTGTTCACCGGGTACCGCGTGCAGCACTCGATCGCGCGCGGCCCCTCCAAGGGCGGCGTCCGCTACTCGCCCGACCTGACGCTCGACGAAGTGCGCGCGCTGGCGGCCTGGATGACCTGGAAGTGCGCCGTGGTCAACATCCCCTTCGGCGGCGCCAAGGGCGGCGTCGTCTGCGACCCGCACAAGCTCTCCATGGGCGAACTGGAGCGCATCACCCGCCGCTACACGGCGGAACTCATGGAGTTCATCGGTCCGGAAAAGGATGTCCCCGCGCCCGACGTGAACACCAACGAGCAGATCATGGCGTGGATGATGGATACCTACTCCATGCACATGCGGAAGACGGTGACCGCGGTGGTCACCGGAAAGCCGCTCAACATGGGCGGCTCCCGCGGCCGGCGCGAGGCCACCGGGCGCGGGCTGATGGTGGTCTGCGACGAAGCGCTGAAGAAGCTGGCGCTGAACCGCGAGGAGACCCGCGTGGTGGTGCAGGGGTTCGGCAATGTCGGGTCGAATGCCGCGCACCTGATGTACGAGCAGGGATACAAGATCATCGGCATCGCCGAAGTCGACGGCGGGCTCTACAACAAGAACGGCATGGACCTGGACGCCCTGATGGCGCACCGGCAGCGCAGTGGGACCATCCACGGATTCCCCGGCGCGGAGGCGCACGATCCTGCCGATTTGCTGATCTCCGATTGTGACGTGCTCATCCCCGCCGCTACCGAGAACGTCATCACCTCGCAGAACGCCTACAAGGTGCAGGCCCGGATCCTGTGCGAGGGCGCGAACGGCCCCACCACCGCCGCGGCCGACGACATCCTGGCGGAGAAGAAAGTCTTCGTCATCCCCGACATTCTGGCCAACGCCGGCGGCGTCACCGCCAGCTACTTCGAGTGGGTGCAGGACCGGCAAGGCTACTTCTGGAAAGAGTCGGTGGTGATCGAGCAGCTCGAGCACATCATGCGCTCGTCGTTCGAGGACGTGGTGCGCTACGCCGACACCCACAACGTGAACAACCGCATCGCGGCGTACATGCTGGCGATTGACCGCGTGGCGTTCACAATTCGGCAGCGGGGGATTTACGCGTGGGATGGTCGTCCGAGTCCACGGTGT
>DATNJE010000014.1:0-7410 GCA_035604095.1 Terriglobales bacterium | reverse complement strand
CGCGATGGCAACGCCGAGAGCATGGTCTCCAACAGCCGCATGTCCGACCTGGTGCGCTCGGCCGACACCGGCGCGGTGTGGAGCGTGCTCGACGCCGCCGGCACCCAGAACATGATGCGCTCCACCCTGGGCGAAGCCGCCTCCCTGGCCGACTTCGACACCGTCAAGAAGCGCCTGCTGGGCTCCACTTACACCATGGACTTCACCCACGGCGTCAAGTTCGACCTCAGCGTCCTGACCTCGGACTCCATGACCGCGGCCACCATGTCGTCGCTGTTGCGCGCCGGCATGCTGTTCAAAAAGATGAGCGCCAGCGGAGTGGAGAAAGTGGCGCTGGACAACGTCACCGTGGACAACGACAACGAACACCTGCTGCTCCACTTCAAGGCCGACGACGACAAATTCCAGTCGCTGCTGCAATCGCCGATGTTTACGGCGATCGCACGATAGCCATTAGCAGTTAGCAATTAGCACTTAGCCTCGAAGCAGAGTCGTGAATTCGTCCGATTGTGCCGCCGAGGCTAAATGCTAATTGCCAAGTGCTAATTGCTTGCCCTGAAACTTCCTCCCTCCCCGCACATCCAATAGCCGCATGCTTTTCGAAGGCAACGAGCGCACGGAACTCGAGCGCAGGATGATGCAGGAAGGACGCCTGCCGCCGGGCCAGGCCGCCACGCTGAAGTGGCCGGTGCTGCACTATGGATCGGTGCCGCGCTTCGATCCCGCGCGCTGGGACTTCCGCATCGCCGGCCTGGTGGAACAGCCGGTGCGGCTCACCTGGGACGAATTCAATCGCCTGCCCAAATCCACCGTGACCAGCGATTTCCACTGCGTCACGCGCTGGAGCCGCTTCGACAATCGCTGGGAAGGCGTGCTCTTCCGCAACGTGCTCAAGCTGGTGAAGCTCGTGCCGCGCGCCGCCTACGTGCTGGTCCACGCTGAGCAGGGATACACCGCCAACGTGCCGCTGGACGACCTTGATCGCGACAACGTCCTGTTCGCCACCCACCACGACGGGCAGCCGCTCCCGCCCGACCACGGCTACCCGCTGCGCCTGATCGTGCCCCACCTCTACGCCTGGAAGTCCGTGAAGTGGGTGCGCGGCCTGGAGTTCTATGACCACGACCTCCCCGGCTTCTGGGAACAGAATGGGTATCACATATATGGGGATCCGTTTAAGGAACAGAGGTTTGACACGGATTTGTAATTGGTGATTTGTGACTGCAGAAATCGCTGGCACGCAATCACAAATCAGAAATCGAAAATCACAAATTACTTTTTCACGATCGGGCTATACCCATCGCCGGCCAGGCGGCCACGCATGGCCTCCGCATCTTTGAAATCGTTGAACGGTCCCACTTGCACGCGAAACAGCGCATCGCTAGGGGCGTTAGCGGCCAGAAATACAGGATAGTTCTTCTTCTTCAGAGCGCCCACCAGCGCTTCGGCATCTTCCTTCTTGCTCACTGCCGCCACCTGTACCACATACGCGGAGGCGGAGGCATGGGGCGTCTCCGGCGCGGGCGCGTTCGCGGCGGCGGCTGGGGCCGGGCTGGAGGGAGGAGTGAGCTGCGGGTTAGCGTCCTTCTGCTCGACCGTCTTGTAGAAGGTCAGGTCGTTGGCCGGAGCGGCGTTGGCGGCTTCCGCCGGAGTGTCACTGGTGGCCTTGGGTTTGGCCGTATTCGCCGCCGCCGCTTCCGCCGTCATGGCCGTCGGGCCCATGGTGCGTCCTAGGGTATATCCCAGCCCGAAGAAAATGCCACACACCACTACCAGTGCGAAAAATAGCCCCAGCAGCCGACCCGTTCCCAAGCTGATCTCGACATCCTGAGTTGCGGACATATATCTCCCTCTGGCGGCATGATATTCCAGCCCGCGGCCGATGATTATTGCTGCAATTGGTTCGGGGGAAAGCAGCGGGCAGCATTCAGCACTCAGCATTAAGCAGTCAGTATTCAGCCCTTACGACGTACTTGGCGTCTGGGCGGCGAAGAGGTGCAGTTTCTGCCACTGAGTGCTGAGCGCTGACGGCTGACTGCTCCCCGCAGCCCGCGTGTTATGCTTTCCTTCTCCGTGGAAACATGTTGCAGAAGCGCATCGACGATCACGCCATCATCTCGCGCGAGGCCGTGCGCGAGGCCGAGGACATCTTCCACACCCACCTCAAGCGGGTGGGGCTGAAGCTGACCGGCCAGCGCGACACCATCCTGCGCACCTTCCTGGAGACCCGCGATCACCTCTCCACCGACGAACTGCACGGGCTGGTGAAGAAGAAGGACGCGCGCATCGGCATCACCACCGTCTATCGCACGCTCAAGCTGCTGGCCGCCTGCGGGCTGGCCAGCGAAGTGGCCTTCCACGACGGCGTGGCCCGCTACGAGCACCAGTACCAGCGCCGCAGCCATCACCACATGGTCTGCACCACCTGCGGCAGCTCGGTCGAGTTCTTCTCCCCGGAGATCGGTCGCTTGGAGCAGGAGATCGGCCGCAAGCACCACTACTTCACCACCCGCCACACCTTCCAGATCTACGGCATCTGCGAGAACTGCCGCAAGAAGACGGCGGCGCGCATGGTGTAGGCAGAGCAACGGACCAAAGCAGAGTCGACCCCACTCCGGCAGGTGGCGTTACTGTAAGTTCCACTCTACTTTGACTGGATGGTCTCGATATAGTTCGCAAGATCTTCCATGCGCGACTTGGCGGCTTTTTCCTTCATTCCGCTCAGCGCCAGGAAGAACGGTCCCCAGACCGGCATCTGCCGTGAGCCGTGCGCCGACATGGCGGTCTCGCCGGAGATGGTTTCCAACACGCGCGCCTTGGGGAACTTGCCATCATTCCGCTGCGCCAGCGTGGTGAGATCCGGCGGCGGAGTTTTGAGGCTGGCGGCTGCCGGCCCCTTCCCTTTGCCGTCCTTGCCATGGCAGGAGGCGCAATAAGCCACATACAGGTCGCGGCCTGATGCCACCGAGGCATCGGAAGTCTTGCCTGAGTCCGTTTGTGCGAGGGCGACGGGAACGGCGATCCCGACGACCAGCAAACAGAACCCGGTCGTAAACCGAAAGCGCATCAGGACTTCCTCGGCGGGAAAGTGCGGCCTAGAATGGACCCACGTCTCGAATCTGTCAAGCGTGCCCACCTTCTGGCGACGACCGGCCATATCCTTGGTGTCAATCCAGGCATGAGTCATGGTGCTGAAAACATTTGCCGACAGGTTGCAAGAACTTGCACTTCACAGGAATTGGGGCAGTTGAATCGCAGGCACTGCGGCTAAGGAGTTTGATTTTCCGTCAGTTCCGCAGACCGAAGGACGGCAAATGGCAGCAAGCATGCATGGTTGCACGGGATGGCGCCGGTTCAACTCGAGCCCGAACAACTGGATGAAGTCAGGCCTGCGGCGTCCCCGCGGATTTCGCCCAGGCTCAAAACCGCAATTTTCATCCTCTGGAATGTGGTGGCCATCGCGGCGGTCTTCGCGGTCCTCGAGCTGGGAATGCGGGCCGTCCAGCATCGGCGGCTCGGACCCGGAGCCTACGAGACCGAGGCCCTGCGCGATCGCTTTACCGGCTGGCGGAACAACCCGGCCTTCAGCCGTGCTGACATCCACATCAACCGGCAAGGGTTTCGGCATGAGCAGGACGTCCCGGTCGCGAAGCCACCCGATACGGTGCGCATTTTTCTGGTGGGCGGTTCCGCCGCCTTCGGGGCCGAGAGGCTTTATCCGGAGATCGACAACCGGTACTCGCGGCTCTATGGCAACCAGCTCATCGACTACTACCTGGAGCAAAAACTCAATCAGACCTTTCCCGGCAAGCATTGGGAAGTGATCAACGCCGGAGTCAGCGAATACCGGCTACACCAGGACCTGGCCCTGATTGAATCCGTGTTGCTGCAATACCGGCCCGACTACATCCTCTTGTTGGACGGCCACAATGACATCGCGGGGCTGGCGGTGGCGCCGGCGAATTACGACGTCTATGCCTCCACCGGACACCTGGAGGAATTCAATCAGCTTGCCAATCCCCGCTCCGTCCATGCCGCGGTTTTCTTCATGTACACCTGGCTGCGGTCCAACAGCGCGCTATTTCGCTTCCTCTCCGACCATCTCCAGTTCAGAACCATGCGCTCGAATCGCATGCATAGCGCCAGCAAAGAGCGGCAGTTCACCAGCCCGGTCAAGTTTTCCGATTTGACGCCGGAGGAGCAGGCGCAATTCACCAGCAGCCACAACCAGATCTCGTTGTACCTGCGGGAAGTGCGCCAGATCCACCGCATCCTCGATCTGGACGGGGTCAAGACCGTCTTCCTGCTCCAGCCGGAATTGATCCTGACGCACAAGCCGCTCACCGATTCCGAGCGGCGGCTGGCCGACTACCACCGCAAGGTGAGTGGCCCCTTGACGGTGTACAGCTATGAACAGTTCCATCCTGAGATTTCGGGAATCATGAGCTCGGCCGCAACCCGCGACGGCTTTCGCTTCCTCGATTTGACGGATGTTTTCGACCACACTCCCGGGCAGACCTTTTCCGATTCCTGCCATTTGACGGCGGAAGGAAACCGCGTCATCGCGGAACGAGTCTTTCAGTTCCTGGGCGACTCGTTTGCCGAGACCGCGCACAGCGGCGCAACCCTGCCGCGCCACGACTGAAGCTAAACTTACGCCGCCGAGCCGGCCTTTACATCCGCCAGCGGCTGCAACTCTCCGAGGATAGTGGGCACC
The DNA here is from genome assembly GCA_035604095.1 of Terriglobales bacterium. Classification (GTDB taxonomy): domain Bacteria; phylum Acidobacteriota; class Terriglobia; order Terriglobales; family Acidobacteriaceae; genus JAHFUA01. The sequence continues at coordinate 2,693 of DATNJE010000014.1, read as the reverse complement.
AACTCCGAGACCGTGGGGTGGATGTGCATGGCCCGCTGCAGTGTGGTGTACGGCGCCTTGGCGTACATCACGTCGAGGATGCAGTGAATCGCCTCGTCGCCGCCGGTGCCCAGGATGGCCGCGCCTAGGATCTCCTTCGTGTCTCCGTCCACCACGATCTTCATGAATCCCTGAGTCTCGCCTTTTTCGATGGCGCGCCCCACGCGCGTCATGGGACGCTTCCCTACCAGCGCCCGCCGGCCTGAGCTGAGAACCTGCGCGTCCGTCCAGCCACAGCGGCCGAGCGGCGGATCGATATACAGCGCGTACGCCTGGATGCGGTCGCTCACCCGCCGCGAGTCGCCATCCAGCAGGTTGGCGGCGACGATCTCGTAATCGTTATACGAAGTGTGTGTGAAGGCGCCGCGGCCGTTGCAGTCGCCCAGCGCCCATATACCGGGGACGCTCGTGCGCAATTGGTCGTCCACCACGATGTAGCCGCGCTTGTCCACCTCGACGCCGGCTTTGTCCAGTCCCAGGTCGTCGGTGTTGGGACGCCGCCCCACCGCCAGCAGCAGGTGCGAGCCCATGATCGCCGGCAGCCCGGCGGTGCAGTCCACGCCTACGGCAATGTCCTCGCCGCGCTTCGAAACCGCGATGCACTTGGCGTTCAGGCGGAGGTGGACGCCTTCCGCTTCCAAAATCTCCCGCACTGTCGCCGAGACATCCTCGTCTTCGCGCGAGATCAGCCGCGAGGCCATTTCAATGATCGTCACCTCGCTGCCGAAGCGCCGAAACATCTGCCCGAACTCCAGCCCGATGTAGCTGCCGCCCACGATCACCAGGTGGCGCGGGAGGAAATCCACGTTCATCATCGAGGAATTTGTGAGATACGGCACCTGCTCGATGCCCGGCATTGCCGGCACCACCGCGCGACCGCCCACGTTGATGAAGACTTGCGGGGCGACGAGCCGCTCCGGCCCCACGCTAATCTCGCGAGCCGATTCAAAGCGTGCCTGGCCCTCGTACACCGTGAGATTCTTCGTGCCCTTGAGCCAGCCCTCGACGCCGGTCCGCGACTTGCCTGAGACCGCATCCTTGCGCGCCTTCACCCGCTTCATGTCCACCGTGACCGGCCCGCCCACGTTCACCCCGTACTCGGCGGCGCGGCGCGCCACATGCGCCGCGTAGGCGCTCGCGACCATGGTTTTGGTAGGGATGCAGCCGGTGTTGACGCAGGTCCCACCGAACAACTTGCGCTCGATGACGGCGACTTTTTTCCCCGCACCCGCCAGCCGCACTGCCAGCGACGGCCCGGCCTGGCCGGTGCCGATGATGATCGCATCGAAGGTTTGGGCCATGGTCGCCTCCAAGACGTTGTGATTTCCTACAGACTCAGGGATTACGCGGGAAGATGAAGAAAAGAACGCGATCAGCCGTTGGAAGCCTTGGGCAGGCGTGGCTCTTCATCCCCGTTAGCCCGAGCCTGGACGCTGGGAAGAGTGATGGTGAAGGCAGTGCCGCTGCGGCCCGGCCGCGTCGAGCTGGACACCTCGATCTGCCCGCGCATGTCCTCGATGATGCCTCGCGTCACCCACAGCCCCACCCCGGTTCCCTTTTCTCCCTTGGTGGTGAAGAAGGGCGCGAAGACCTTTTCCAGATGCTCGGGCGCGATGCCGGGACCGTCGTCGGCGACGCACACACGAAACGCGCTGTCCGCGCCGGAGATGGTGAGGGTCAGGTGCCCGCCGTCGCCCAGGGCGTCCACGGCGTTGGCGATCAGGTTGGTGAACACCTGCCGCAGCTCGCCAGGCAAACCGATCATCTGCCCGCTGGTTTCATACTGCCGTTCCAACTGGACGCGCTTCTGCGCCAGCGGGGATTCGAACAGCCGGCACACTCCGTCGATGATCTCGGAGAGGCTCAACGAAACCGGGAACGTGGTCTCGCGCTGTAGCGCCAGGGTGTTACGGGTGATGTGGCCGATGCGCGTCACCTCTTCCCGCGCCTGCCCGATCATCTCCCTCAACTCCGGCTCCACGGCCGGGTTCAGTTCGATCAGGTAGAGCAGGTTGAGCAGCGTGTCCAGCGCATTCTTGATTTCGTGGGCGATGGTGGCCGCCAGCCGCCCGGTGGCAGCCAGTTTTTCGGAGCGGCGCACGGCTTCGCCCAGCTCGGTATTGAGTTTGTTGATCTGCTCTTCCGTCTTCTTGCGTTCGGTGATGTCGCGGACGGCGCCGGTGACAAACACTCCCTGCGGCGTGCGCAGCGGGCTCAAGCTGATCTCCACGGGAAACTCGCTCCCGTTCTTCCTTCTTCCGAAGAGCTCCAGTCCGGCGCCCATGGGACGCACCCGCGGCTCGGTGAAGAAGGCGGCGCGATGCTGCACGTGGTGAGGAGTGAAGCGGGCGGGGATCAGCATCTCTACCGGCTGGCCCAACAGCTCGTGCCGTCCGTAGCCGAACAGGATTTCGGTCTGACTGTTGACCACCACGATCCTGCCATCGGTGTTGACGATCACCATGGCGTCGGGCGCAGAGTCCAACAGGTCGCGGAAATCCGGGGGCACCCACTCGGGATGCTGGCTGGTAATGTACATGGCAAGACGCCGGAACAGCTTCACAAACCCATCTCCTGCTCGGCCCGCGGCTGGCGGTCCCACTCAGAGGCTGGTGCCAAAAGGTGGCCAGTATAACGCAACTCGCTTGCTCACA
>DATNJE010000013.1:0-8461 GCA_035604095.1 Terriglobales bacterium | reverse complement strand
CTTGAAGCCGCGCTTTTCCGCCAGCGCCAGCGCCAGCGCGTCGCCGAGGGCCAGCATGGTGGTGGTCGAAGCGGTGGGCGCGAGGCCAAGAGAGCAGGCTTCCTGCGCGACCGAGCAATCGAGCGCCACATCCGCCGCCTGCGCCAGCGTGGACAGCTTGGCTTTGCCATTCAACGAATCGCCGGTCATGGCGATCAGCCCCAGCCCCAGGCGCTTGATCGTGGGCAGCAGGGCGACGATCTCTTCCGTCTCGCCGCTGGAAGAGAGCGCCAGCACCACGTCGCCACGCACCAGCATGCCGAGGTCGCCGTGCACGGCCTCCGCCGGATGCAGGAACAGCGCCGGCGTTCCGGTCGAGCTGAGCGTGGCCGCCACCTTGCGTGCCACCAGCCCGCTCTTGCCCATGCCGGTGACCACCACGCGCCCGCCGCAGCCGTAGAGCATCTCAACCGCTTGCTCGAACGCCTTGGCCATGGGACCGGCCAGGCGATCGGCCAGCGCCTTGAGCGCCGCAGCCTCGATGCGCACCACGTTCTCGCCGATGTGTCGCATGGAAAGGGGGATGGTAACAAAAACACACTGTTGGCTGTTGGCTCCTAGCTTTTGGCCAAAAGCCAAGAGCCAAAAGCCAAGAGCGCTCACTTCGCAGCCGGCTGCCACTTTTTCAGAAATGCGATCACATCCTCGGGCGCCAGCGCGCGCGCCGCTTCGAACTCGCCTCCGCGCTGGCTGTAGAGCAGCTTGCCGTCGGACGCCAGCACGGCCAGTGCGGGCACGCCCTTCTTCAGCGGAACCTGGTACTGCTCCGCCAGGTCGAGGTTCTTGTCGTACTCGCCGATATCCACGTGCACTACGAGGAAATGCGCCTTGAGCGTGGGTTCGATCTCCGGATGATGGAATGCCAGGTCGAGCACGTGGCAGTCGTAGCACCAGTTGCCGCCGAACACCAGGATCACGTTCTTGTGTCCGCGCGCGGCCTGCTCCAAAGCTTCTTTGATCTCGAGCTTGGCATCCGCCTGCGGGCTGTAGAGGTTGGGATTGAGCTTGAGGGGCTGTTTCAACCGCCGCGGCTCTCCGCGAACCGCAGCCACGATCGTTGGGGCTGCGCCCGTCTGCCAGACCTGGGTCTGGACGACGTATTCGGTCTTGAATCCGGTACTCGTCTTCAAGCGCAGCTCGGCTTCGAACGCCACCAGTTGCGAGCCGGCGAACGGTCCGGGATCGAGCTTCGCGATCTCGATCTTCACGGCCGATAAGCCCTGTCCCTTCAACCCCTCCCAGAACCGGAGTTCGTCGGCGAGCGGGATGGGCTGCTTCTTGGGGTTCTGAATGTCCGCGGGAGGACTGGCGGAATACAACGCGCGCAGCGCCGCATCATCGCCGGCGAGCACCGCCGCCTTCCAGCGCTCCAGGGGAGCAAAGTCCTGGGCGGTGATTGGCAGTGAGCAAAGGAACAACGCGAAGAATGCCGTGCGATATCGAATCATAAGAAAGCTCTTGGCTCTTGGCCAAGAGCTAAAAGCCAATTAGCCAAGAGCCGTTTTCACGAATCCTGAGATGTTACCGCTTTTCGGACGGCCAGCAGTTGCTCCAGCACGCCGCGCAGCCGGGAAAGTTCCAGCGCGTTAGGGCCGTCGGACTTGGCTTGCGCCGGATTGTCGTGGACTTCGATGAAGATGCCGTCCACGCCTGCGGCCACCGCCGCCCGCGCCAGCACGGGGATAAACTGCGGCTGGCCGCCGGTTACGGCTTCTCCGTCCGACCCGGCCGAAGGCAGTTGCACCGAGTGGGTCGCGTCGAAGACCACGGGCGCGAACTCGCGCATCACCGGCAGCGAGCGCATGTCCACCACCAGATTGTTGTAACCGAACGAACTGCCACGCTCGGTCAGGAACACGCGCTCGTTGCCGGCCTGGCGTGCTTTTTCAACGGCGTGGCGCATGTCCCAGGGCGAGACGAACTGTCCCTTCTTGAGGTTCACGGCGCGCCCGCTGCGGGCCGCGGCCACGATCAGGTCGGTCTGCCGGCAAAGGAACGCCGGAATCTGCAGCACGTCCACCGCTTCGGCCACGCGCGGCACGTCCGCAGCTTCGTGCACGTCGGTCAGCACCGGGATTTTCACCCGCGCGGCGATCTTGTGCAGGATGCGCAGCCCTTCGGCCACGCCCGGCCCGCGATAGCTCTTGATGGAGGTGCGGTTGGCCTTGTCGTAAGACGCCTTGAAGATGTAGGGCAGGCGCAGCGCGCGGCAGACCCCGGCGATGGATTCCGCCATCTTGAGCGCGTGCTCTTCGCTCTCGATCACGCACGGCCCGGCGATGAGGAACAGCTCGCCGCCGCCGATCTCAACCTTGCCGACTTGGAAAGCAGTTGCCAGTTGTCAGTTACCAGTTGTCAGTCAGGGGCTCTTGGCTGTTGGCTTTTAGCTTTTGGCCAAAAGCCAAGAGCCAAAAGCCAGAAGCCAAAGCAAAGTCCTTTTGATCTCGGCGTCTCGGCGGTGGAATCTTACCGTTTTCCGACCTTCTCCGGCCTGAGGAACAGCTCGACCTCTGCGGTTGCTTTCTGCTCCCGCCGCCGCAGGCGGTTCTCGTAGGACGCGCCCATGAACGCCTTGAACAGCGGGTGCGGCTCGAGCGGCTTCGACTTGAACTCAGGATGGAACTGGCAGCCAAGGAAATAAGGGTGATCGGGGATCTCGACGATCTCGACATACGTCCCGTCAGGCGTCGCGCCGGTAATAGCCAGCCCGCCGCCGGTGAGCACGGCTTCGTACTCGCGATTGAATTCGTAGCGATGGCGATGGCGCTCGCTGATTTCCAGCGTCCCATAGGCCTTGGCCGCGAATGACCCGGGCGTGAGCTTGCAGGTCCAGGCGCCCAGGCGCATGGTGCCGCCCAGTTCGTCGATGCCGCGCAGCTCGCGCAGCTTGTAGATGACGCGATGCGGCGTCGCTGGATCGAACTCGCTCGAATCGGCACCCTCCAGCCCGCAGACGTTACGCGCGAACTCGATGCAGGCGGTCTGCATCCCCAGGCAGATGCCGAAATACGGGACTTTCTTCTCGCGCGCGTAGCGGATGCCATTCAGCATCCCGCTGATGCCGCGCTTGCCGAAGCCGCCGGGCACCAGGATGCCGTCGAATTCCTCGAGCTGTGATTCGTAGCTGCGGTCGTCCTTGTCCTTGCCTTCCAGACCCTCGGCTTCCACCCACACCAGGTTGGGCTTCAGGTTGAAGGCGAGCGCGCCGTGCACCAGCGCTTCCTTGAGCGACTTGTATGAGTCCTCGTACTCGACATACTTGCCGACGATGGCGATCGAGACTTCATCCTTCGGGTTGTAAACACGGCGGACCAAGTCTTCCCAGGGCGCGAGGTCGGCTTGGCGCGCTTCCAGGTGCAGGTATCTAAGGATGAGCGTGTCCACACCTTCCTTGGCGAACTGCAGCGGCACCTCGTAGATGGATGCCACGTCCTTGGCGGTGATCACGGCCTCTTCCTCGACGTTGCAGAAGAGAGCAATCTTGGACTTGATGTCCTTGGAGAGGAAGCGGTCGGTGCGGCAGAGCAGGACATCGGGCTGGATCCCGATGGAGAGCAGTTCTTTCACCGAGTGCTGCGTGGGCTTGGTCTTCAGCTCGCTGGCGGCGGCGATGAACGGCACCAGCGTGACGTGCATGAACAGCGTGTTCTCGCGTCCCAGGTCCTGGCGCATCTGGCGGATGGCCTCGAGGAAGGGCAGCGATTCGATATCGCCCACCGTGCCCCCGATCTCGACCAGCACCACATCCACATCCTGGGCCACCTTTTTCATCGCCGCCTTGATCTCGTTGGTAACGTGCGGGATGACCTGGACGGTCTTGCCGAGGTAGTCGCCGCGGCGTTCCTTGGTGATGATCTGCTCGTAGACGCGGCCGGTGGTCCAGTTGTTATCGCGGCTGAGGCGGGCGTGGGTGAAGCGCTCGTAGTGGCCGAGGTCGAGGTCAGTTTCGGCGCCGTCGTCGGTGACGAAGACCTCGCCGTGCTGGAACGGCGACATGGTGCCGGGATCGACGTTGAGGTAGGGGTCCATCTTCATCAGGTTGACCTTCAACCCGCGGCTCTCCAGCAGGCAGCCGACCGAGGCCGCGGCCAGACCCTTGCCCAAAGAAGACACGACACCACCGGTCACAAAGATGTACTTAGCCGACACCTTGTCCTCACCTTGAGTTTTCTTAGTAGTTTGTGCGTTCCGGAGGGGTGCACGACCAATTATGCCTGAAAACCGGGGCGGGGGCCAGCCCATCGATGAGCCTCGTGCAGCAAAAGGCTGCTCCGGGTAACATAGACGGTATGCGCAAGCTTCTCCTGAGCGCTGGCGCGCTGCTGTTCGCGCTGTTGCTGGCCTTTGTCCTTCCCCAGCCCTGTGCGCGCGCCCAGAACCCGCAGCTTACCAAGCGCCTCATCCTCAAGGACGGCAGCTACCAGCCCGCTACCAAGTGGGAGATCCACGGCGATCGCGTGCGCTACTACAGCGCCGAGCGCTACGAGTGGGAAGAGGTCCCCAACAGCATGGTGGACTGGCCCGCCACCGAGAAGTGGGAGAAAGAGAGCGCCACCCAGCACATTTCCGAGGAAACCAAGGAAATTTCGGCCGAAGGGGAGGAGGCACGCCGGGCCGAAGATGCCAGGACTCCTTTGGTTGCCCCCGGCGTCAAACTGCCCGCCAGCGGCGGCGTTTTTCTGCTGGACAAGTTCCACGGTCAGCCGCAACTGGTGGAACTGGTGCAGAGCGGCGGGGAGGTCCGCAAGGACACCGGCAAAAACGTGCTGCGCGCGGCTGTCAACCCGCTAGGCTCGATGAAGCAGAGCATCGAACTCCCCGGCCCCCGCGCCCGTGTGCAATCGCACCAGACCCGGCCGGAGATCTACGTGGACGTCGACACCAACGACGATACCCCGGCCGGCTCCAAGCCGGTCGATCCCACCCACCGTTTCCGCCTGCTGCGGTTACAGAGCAAGAAAGACTCGCGCGTAGTGAGCAACCTGAAGATCGCCATGACCGGCAAGGTCTCGCAGCAGGAGAGCTTCATCGAGATGCTGGCCGAGCCGTTCTCCGGCGATTGGGTCAAGGTAACGCCTACCCGGGAGCTCGATGCGGGCGAGTATGCCCTGGCCGAGATGCTCGGCGAGAAGCAGGTTAATCTTTACGTGTGGGATTTCGGCGTGGACCCCTCGGCCCCGGCCAATCCCGGCGCCGGGAAGCCCGTCCAGCCGCCGCCCTCGAAGACTGGCACGGACGAATCGCCGACGCTGGGAACGCGACAGAAGTAGCAGTCAGCAATCAGGCGCCGGGTGTTCCGCTCTTGAGACATCTGCCCTTCGGCGCGTCTCTGATCAGAACGGTGGCGAGATGACGAGCCGCTGGCAGATCCCTCGTACTGTTCCACGCTTGAGCGTCGCGTGGCGCGGTACCGGAGCCTGCGCGCCGTTCGTAGGATTTACCCAGATGTCGTGGTTGCCGCCATGGTAATGAAGGAAGCACCCCTGCTCTCGCAGATAGCGCTCGAACTGGCGCCGGTTCATGCGGAACGCCGACTCGAAGACGCGAGCTTGCGCAACAGCTTTGCTCGCGAAGCGCGGAGGGACCGCAGCGCATCGCGTGCCATGCGAAAGGCGTCCTGGATCGTCTCGGCCTCGGTGACGAGCTCGGGATCCAGCGGGCTTGTGACGACAAATCCGCCTTCCTCAGCCGGCGTTAGCGTTAGGACGAGCTTGCCATCCGAAGCGGTATACGATTTAGCCACGCTGCAGAATTGTAGCACCCGGGGACGACTCGGGGCCGTGGCGGCCGTCCCCACGTGATCCTCGACATGCTGAGTGCTGACTGCTGGGTCTGCTGACTGCTGGGTTACCGCACCATCCCCTGCTGGGCCACGGCGATGTTGTCGCGGGTGGAATTTTTTACCTTGTACATCATCTCGTCGGCCTGGCGGATGATCTCGTGGGTGCTCTTGGCATCCTCTGGGTAGGTGGCGACGCCGATGGAAGCGCGCACGCTCAGCCCCAGTCCTTCACTTTCCAGGAAGGTGGTGTGGCGGAAGACGTCGAGGATGCGGCGGGCGACCACCATGGCGGAGTCCTTGCTGGTCTGCGGCAGCAGGATAACGAACTCGTCCCCGCCATAGCGGAAGGCGTAGTCAATCAGGCGCAGGTGGTGCTTGAGATGGAAGCCGACCTCGGTCAGCAGCTTGCTGCCCACCAGGTGGCCGTGAGTGTCGTTGACCCGCTTGAAGTGGTCGAGGTCGATGAACAGCACGCTGAACTCGTAGCCGAAGCGGGCCGAGCGATAGACCTCGGCCTCCAGCGTCTTGTACAAGTGGCGGGCGTTGAACAGCCCGGTGACATCGTCGGTGATGGTGAGTTCCTGGATCTTCTCCACCGCGCGGGCGTTGTCGATGGCGATGGCGGCGTAATCGCACAGGGCGTGCAGGAAGAACATCTCGTCGTTGCCGAAGGTTTCCATGGAGCAATTGATCAACTGGATCACGCCCAGCACGCGGTGGCGCGCGCGCAGCGGCACGCAGATGATCGACCGCGTCTGCCACTTGGTCATTTCATCCACCCGCTTGGCGAAGCGGGGGTCGTTGTAGACGTCGGGCACGATCAGCGACTCGCCGTGTTTGGCCACCCATCCCGCGATCCCTTCGCCTACCTTCAAGCGCAGGTTCTTCAGAGTCTCCGCGGCCTCGCCCACGGCGATGGCGAAATAGAGTTCCTGCTTTTTCTCCTCCACCATGAGCAGGGACCAGTTGTCGGGACGGAAGTATTCCGCCATCTTGTCCATGATGGTTTGCAGGATGGAGTCCAGGTTCAGCGAGGAGGTGAGGGCCTTGGCCACATCATGGAAGATGTTCAGTTCCTGAATCTGCCGTTTGCCGCTAGCAGTGGCCTCGGTCATGGAAAGGTGCACGGTCACAGCGAAAGCCGGTGGGCGCATTATAGCTTCAGGTTTCCCGAGCAGGCAAAAAATGTCCGCCGCGGGGCACACTTCAGTAACCATCGGTCCATGTCCGAAATCCTTGTTACCAAGGGACTTAGCACTTCTCGCCGTTGACACGCCCCGGCCCCCTCCCATTATGATGGCCGCAGCTATGGGCTCCTTCGGCGAACGCATGCAGCGCGAGCGTGAGATGCGCGGCATCACGCTGGAGGAAATCTCCGAGTCCACCAAGATCACCAGCCGCTGCCTGCAGGCCCTGGAAGAGGAAGAGTTTGACAAGCTTCCCGGCGGCATCTTCAACAAAGGCTTTGTTCGGGCTTACGCCCATTATCTGGGTATCGACGAAGACCAGGCGGTGGCCGACTTCGTGGTGGCTTCCGGGGGCGAAAAGGAGCAGCCCCTGCCCGACCCGCCCGAGCCCCGCGCCGTTACTTTGGGACAACGTGCCGAGGGGCATCCCAACTGGCGGGCCATTGCCTTGCTCGTAGTGCTCCTGGTGACTGTGGTTGCGGTCCTTTGGAAACTGGGACCGTCCGCGGTTCGCCTGGTCGCGGCGGCATGGACGGCGCGCTCGAATCCCGAGGCGGCGGCCACCTCGCCGGCGCCGGCCATCGTTACCCCTCAAAGCACGCCCGAGGTAGTGGCGACTCCGCCTCCGCCCCCGCCGGCTGCCACCAAGAAATCGGTTGCCAAAGCCAAGTCCGTCGCAGTGGCCGCCAGCAGTCCGGCGACCGCTCCCCCGGCCCCGCCGGCGCCGGCTGCCGCCCCGTCCCCACCCCCGCAGGCGCGGTCTTCCGACTTTGTGGTACAGATCCGCGCCACCGAAGATGCCTGGGTGCAGATCGTGGCCGACGGCAAGCTGTTCAGCGAAGGCGTGATGGTCCCGCCGGCGGAGAAGCGCGTGCGTGCCGCCAAGCAAGTGGTCATCAAAACGGGGAATGGGGCGGGGGTGGAAGTCTCCTTCAACGGCCAGCCGCTGCCACCTTTGGGCGAAGAAAACCAGATGGCGACGGTGACCCTCACCGCCGCCGGCGTGCAGCGCTAAGGGGTCCGCTATGGCGCGAATGATCGAGCTGATCCGCCAGTCGGCGGTACCGGCCAACCTCATGCGCGCGGCGGCCAAGGGCGCGCTGGCGCTGCCCCCGGCGGAGATGATCGAGATCCTGGTTCACCTCACCGCCAACCCCGTCTTCTCCGAGCAATCGCGGATGACTCTGGCGGGCTGGGACGAGGCCTCGTCGCTGGCTGCCGCTTCCGATCCCCAGGCTTGCCCGGCGGTGCTCGATTACCTCAGCAAGCCGGAGAACCTGCGGCCCCGCCTGTTGCCGGCTCTGCTGGAAAATGCTGCGGTATCCGAATCGCGGGTGGCGGAGATTGCGCACAACGCCTCGCGCGAGATCATTCCCATCGTGCTCGCCAGCACCCGGGTGCAGACCACGGCCAACCTGCTGCACGCCCTCGCCGGCAACCAGCGCCTGGAGGA
>DATNJE010000012.1:0-6030 GCA_035604095.1 Terriglobales bacterium | reverse complement strand
AGCCGAGCGCGCCCTGCTTCTGCCCAACGGCCTGCCCGGGCGTCTCTGGTTCCGGCACGCCATCTATGCCCCCGGCCGCTACACCGGATATGCCGCCGACGTGATTCCGGGGGTCAACGAGGCCATCGATGCCGGCGATCTTCAGGCCACCGAGCAGCAACTGGCGGCGCTGACCAACGTACTCGCCCGGGCCGCCAGTATTCTGGAGAGACATCGCTAGGCGGACGCAGGCAGAAATCTCGGCCATCCTGCCGGCGATTCCTTGCGTCTAACCACCAGTACTCGGCTACCAGGGCTCGCGCCGCGTTGTCGTCGGAACTTCCAGGTCAAAGGCGAAAAAGCATGTCTCTCCCGCGGATGATTACCCCCACCCCGCAAGACACGGCGGCCTCCGAGCCAGCGCAGCCGCAGAAAGCCAAGATCGCGGTCGTCTATGACATCGCCAGACGGCCTTTGGAGTTCCCCGGCACAGAGTCGGGGCGCCGGCAAAAGCTCAACCGCGTGGGCCGCGGGCTGGCAGCGATGCTCGACCGCGGGCTGCAAGGCGTGCTTGACGTGCGGCGCTGGCGCGCGCCGGTTTCGATATCGGGCAAGGCGCTGGCGATCGCGTCGGCTGCCGGCTTCCTGCTGCTACTCGGCTTCGTCGCCTATGCCAACCGCCGTCTGGCATCGCCGCTTGCGCCTGGCGCTTTGATGATGAACGGATCCGTGAAGCGAGCCGTGCCCTTCGACCCAGCCACCACTACGCCGTCGGCAGCGACACCCAAGCCCAGTCTGGTCCCACCGGCCAAGACCGCGCCTGCGGTTCGGCCAACAACTCCGAAGCCATCTGCCGCCCGGCGCAGCGCGGACCTGCATCGGCCCTCGCGGGATGACTCGTCCACCGCAAACCTGAAGCAGCAATCGGACACGGAGTAAGCACTACAACGGCCTGCCGGTGTAGTGTTCCGCATGGTGCACGCTGGCGTGGTCTTCCAGCGACTCCAGATGGGTGATGACTTCGGCGGGGACACCCAGACCCTCCGGCAGGCGTTCCTCGACCTGAGTGGCGATACGATGCGCTTCGCCGACCGGCGTGCCGTGCGGGAACAGCAGGTGGACTTCCACCAGCAGCCGGTTTCCGGTGGTGCGGAAGCGCACGCCGTGATACTGCACATCGAACTCTGCGCAGAGTTCGTCCAGCCTTTGCCGCAGCCTGCGCCCGGTTTCGGGATCGGAATAATCGAGCAAGCCGGTGGCCGAGCGCCAGATCAGGTGCCCTCCCGACCACACGATGTTCAACGCCACGGCGATGGCGCACAGCGGGTCGAAGGGCTTCCATCCCGTCACCAGCACCAGGCACAGCCCGCCCACGACGCCGAAGCTTGTCCAACTGTCGGTGAGCACGTGCTTGCCGTCGGCTTCCAGGATGAGCGAGTGGGTGCGGCGCCCGGTGCGCACCAGGTACCAACCCAGTCCCGCATTGATCGCCGCCGCGGCCAGTACGAACAGCGTGCCCATGCCCAGGTGTTCCAGCCGCAATCCCGCAAGCCATTTATGAATCGCCGCGTAGATGATGGCGATAGCGGCGAGCACGATCATCGCGCCTTCAAAGCCCGCAGAAAAGAAGGTGATCCGCTCGTAGCCGTAGGGGAATTTGTGGTTGGCCGGACGCGAACTCAGCCACAGGCTGAAAGCCGCGAAGGAGACAGCAACCACATGGACGACCGACTCGGCGGCGTCGGAAAAAATGGCGGCCGAGCCAGTGAGCAGGTATGCCGCCAGCTTTCCCACCATCATCACCACGCCGAACGCCAGCGACACGCGTATGGCCAGGCGCTGGTCGCGGCGTTCGTGCTCGAGGCGGTCGAGAGCTTCCACTCTCGCATTGTAGAAGAGAAGCACGGGCGGGAGGCTGTGATCTATGGCACGCGGAAAACAGCAGTCAGCAATCAGCATTCAGCAATCAGCCAACCCAACAGCCGCGCAGCGTGGACCTGCGCTGGCTTTAGCTGAATGCTGAGTGCTGAATGCTGCCTGCTTACTTGGTGGTAGGCGTAACCAGCTTCTCCGTGCTGGGCACGAACTTCTCCACCAGCTCTGAGTAGTTCTTCTTTTCCAGCCCATGAACCTGGCGGTTGTACTCGTCCACTTTGGCGGAGTAGTTCATGGAGCAGAACTTCGGCCCGCACATGGAGCAGAAGGCCGCCTGCTTGTAGTAGTCGTCGGAGAGGGTCTCGTCGTGCATGGAGCGCGCGGTCTCGGGATCGAGCGAAAGAGCGAACTGCTTCTCCCAGTCGAAGGTGTAGCGGGCATAGCTGATGGCGTCGTCGCGGTCGCGCGCGCCGGGGCGGTGGCGGGCGATGTCGGCGGCGTGGGCGGCAATCTTGTAAGCGATGATGCCGTCCTTCACATCTTTGTCGTTGGGCAGGCCGAGGTGCTCCTTGGGCGTGACGTAGCAGAGCATGGCAGCGCCGTACCAGCCGATCATGGCCGCGCCGATGGCTGAAGTGATGTGATCGTAGCCGGGCGCGATGTCGGTGACCAGCGGGCCGAGGGTGTAGAACGGCGCCTCGTGGCAGTGCTTCACTTCCTCGTCTACCTGCTCCTTGATCTTGTCCAGCGGGATGTGGCCGGGGCCTTCGATCATCACCTGCACATCGTGCTTCCAGGCGATCTCGGTGAGTTCACCCAGGGTGCGGAGTTCGGCGAACTGAGCTTCGTCGCTGGCGTCGGCCACGCAGCCGGGGCGCAGGCCGTCGCCGAGGGAGAACGACACGTCGTACTTCTTGAAGATCTTGACGATGTCCTCGAAGCGGTCGTAGAGGAAGTTCTGCTTGCGGTGATGGGCCATCCACTGCGCGAGAATCGCGCCGCCGCGGCTGACGATCCCGGTGATGCGCTTCGAGACCAGCGGCAAATACTGGATCAGCACGCCGGCATGGATGGTCATGTAGTCCACGCCCTGCTGCGCTTGCTCCTCGATCACTTCCAGCATGATCTCGGCAGTGAGGTCTTCGATCTTCTTGACCCGCGAGATGCCCTCATAGATGGGCACGGTGCCGATGGGCACGGGCGAGTGCCGCAGGATGGCCTCGCGGATCTGCGGGATGTCGCCGCCGGTGGAGAGATCCATCACCGTGTCGGCGCCGTAGTGCACCGAGGTGTGCAGCTTTCTCAGTTCCTCGTCGACGTTCGAGGTGACGGAGGAATTGCCGATGTTGGCGTTGATCTTGCACAGCGAGGCCACGCCGATCGCCATCGGCTCCAGCTCGGGATGGTTGATGTTGGCGGGGATGATCATGCGCCCGCGCGCCACTTCGTCGCGCACCAGCTCAGGCGCGAGCTTTTCGCGCTCGGCCACGTAGAGCATCTCTTCCGTGACCAGACCCTGGCGGGCATAGTGCATCTGCGAGAAGTTGCCGTCGCTGTTATCCGCCTTGCGGCGGGCGATCCACTCGGCGCGCAGTTTGGGCGCGCCGTTGCCGTTGCCAGAATGCTCGAAGCCGTTTCCGCTCATGGTGGGACTCTCACCTCTCCTTAAACCTATTATTATACGCGGGGAGTCTTGCAGAGAGTAGCTTGCTGCGTCTCTGTAGAGCTTGGGATCTTTTCAGGGTAGGAGACGTAGGAAAGCTACGTCTCTCCTTGTTCCTGGGCGAAGTCGGCGAGTTGCAGCCGCAGGTTGCCTTCGTTGGTCGAGTAAGCCAGGCCAACCCGCATGGCGATGACGCCCTCGCGGATAAGCCGTTCCAACTCGCCATCGAAATGCTGCATGCCGTCGTTGCCGCCGTCACGCATGGCGTCGAGCAGGGTCTTACCTTCTCCTTCGCCGCGTTCGACGTAGTCGCGGGTGCGCAGAGTCGATATAAGGATCTCAATCGCCGCCACGCGACCGGCGCCGTCCTTGCGCGGGAGCAGTCGCTGGCTGATGAAACAGCGGAACGATGCCGCCAGCCGGCGCCGCACCGGCTGCTGGTCGCCGAGAGGGAAGGAGCCGACGATGCGCTCCACCGTCTTGGACGCGTCGATGGTGTGCAAGGTGGAGAGCACCAGGTGGCCGGTTTCGGCCGCGGTCAGCGCGATCTCGATGGTTTCCCGGTCGCGCATCTCCCCCACCAGGATCACCTTGGGCGCTTGTCGAAGCGCGGCCCGCAAGGCCAGCGCGAAGCTGGGGGTGTCGCTGTGCAGTTCGCGCTGGTGGATGGTGGCTTTCTTGTGTTTGTGCAGGAACTCGATGGGATCTTCGATGGTGATGATGTGCTCCGCCCGGTCCTGGTTGATCTTGTCGATGATCGCCGCCAGGGTGGAGGATTTGCCCGATCCCGTGGGCCCGGTCACGAGCACGATCCCGTTGTGCAGCTCCGCGACCTTCCCCAGTTGCGGCGGCAGGTTCAGCTCCGCGAAGGTCGGAACCCGGGGCGGGATCACGCGCATGACGATGGCGTAGGTGCCGCGCTGCTGGAAGACGTTCACCCGGAACCGTCCGTGCTGTGGCAGGCCGTAGGAGAAGTCGCACGCGCCCTGTTCTTTCAGAGTGGCCAGCGCCTGCTTGTTTTGTCCCATCAGCTCGGCGGCAATGCGCGAGGTGTGGTCGGGCGTCAGCAGCGGCAAGCCGTCGAACTTGATCGCCACCAAATGGCCGTTCGATTCCACCTGCGGCGGCCGGCCTGGCGAAAAGATCAGGTCGCTGACCCCTTTGATGGCGTTCACCATGCCCGCCACCAGGCTGGCGGTCACGGTGGTCTTGGCGGGTTCGGCTACAGTAGCATTCCCGTTGTCCGGCACGCCGATGGTTTCCCCACTCAGATTCGTAACCCGCCCTATGGGCGAGAATAACAGGGATTCCCGGGCGTCTCATCGCCGCAGGTATCCATTTCGGCACGGGAGGACAGTGCCCGCCACGACCCCCCGGCCTCGTCTGGCTGCCGCTGCCCTGCCGTGTCGCTAAGAGCCGGGACCCGCCTTGACCGGGTCTAACGGCAGGATTAGAGTCTTATGAGCATGTCTGGGGTGAACAACAAGTACGTGAAGTTTGGCGTGGCTATCGGGATTATCGTCCTGGGCCTGGCCTATCTGGCATTCACCGGGGTGCAGCAGAGCAAGAGCTACTACGTGACCATCAAGGAGCTGCGCTCGATGGATTCCAGCGTCTATGCCAAGCGCTTGCGGGTGGCCGGCAACGTGGCGCCGGGTTCCATCAAGCGCCAGGGCTCGCATGTGGAGTTCACGCTTGTCGAGCAGGACCTGATGCTGCCCGTGGTCTATAACGGCTCCGAGGCGCCGCCCGACACCTTCGTGGACAACGCCCAGGCGCTCGCCGAGGGCAGCTACGGGCACGACGGCGTCTTCCACGCCAAGATGCTGCAAGCCAAGTGCGCCTCCAAATACGCGCCCAAGGACCAGCAACAGGGAACCCCCGCACCGGCGACACAGCGCACCGAGAATCGTCCGCCCAATTCGTCCTACTGAGGCTGCCGCACTGCCCAGCGAAGCCAAGCCGCTTCTCGCAGAACCCGCACCGCCCATCAGCCTGGAGAAAGTCAGCAAGATTTTCGGCCGCTTTGCCGCCTTGCGCGAGGTGACGGCCAGCTTCCAGCCAGGCCGCGTGTACGCCATTTTCGGCGATAACGGCGCCGGAAAATCCACGCTGCTGCGCGTGATCTGCGGGCTGGCCAGTGCGACCGCCGGTACGGTCCACATCTTTGGCAGCCGCGAGCGCAGCGAGTTCACCGCGCGCTTGGGCTACATGGGCCATGCCCCGCTGCTCTATGACGAGATGACCGGCATGGAGAACCTGCGCTACTTCGCGGGACTCTACGGGATTGCCGACAGCACGCGCTGCGAGCAAGCCATCGCCGCGGTCGGCCTCGACCCGGCGCTCCCGCGGCGCGTCGGCGATTATTCGCAGGGCATGCGGCAGCGGCTGTCGCTGGCGCGGGCGGCGATCCACGATCCCGAGATCCTGTTGCTCGATGAACCGTTCTCCAACCTCGATCCCAGCTCGGCGCGCGCCATGGGACGGCTGGTGGCCGGGATGCGCGACCGCGG
>DATNJE010000011.1:0-3797 GCA_035604095.1 Terriglobales bacterium | reverse complement strand
CGCTTTCCCGTTCGACTCTCCGGTAGAGGGCCGAGAAACAGGGGCCAAAGACGGCCGATTAAGAGGCCAATCCAAAGGAGACTACACCATCATGCAATACCTGCTGCTGATCTATGGAAACGAGGCGCACTGGGAGACGCTGAGCGAGGCCGAGGGCAACGCCATCAACAAAGAATTTATGGATTTCACCCAGAGCATCGCCCAAAGCGGACACCTTCGCGGCGGCAACGAGCTCAACCGCACGTCGACCGCAACCACGGTTCGCCTGCGTGACAAGAAGCGCCTGGTTACCGACGGCCCCTTCGCCGAAACCAAGGAACAGCTGGGCGGCTACTACCTGATCGAGGCCAAGGATCTCGACGACGCCCTGGCGGTTGCGGCCCGCATCCCCTCGGCGCGCTGGGGATCGATCGAGGTGCGCCCGATCATTCCTCACGAAATGCCCTCGTGAAATGAGGGTGTCAGGCCTAGCCTCCTGGGTGTCCATCCGGCTACCCTGTAAGCCGGATGGACATTGAGGGCATCTTTCGCGAAGAGTCGGGACGGATCCTTGCGACCCTCATTCGCCTGCTCGGCAGCTTCGACCTGGCGGAGGAGGGTATGCAGGAGGCCTTCGCCACCGCCGTGGAAAGGTGGCCGAGGGAGGGCACGCCGGCAAAACCGCGCGCCTGGCTGATTGCGACGGCGCAACACAAGGCCATCGACGTGCTCCGTCGCCGCGCCCGCTTTGACTCCAAGCGCGAGGAACTGCAGAGGATCGCCGAACTGGAGCAGCAGTTTGCCGACGCGCAGATGGCCAAGGCGCGCATTGACAATGCGGGTGAGAGCATGCGCCGACACAATCGGACTCGCAGTGATGGCAGCGACGCTGGTCGCGACGACGACCCGTTCGGCGACGATCGCCTGCGTCTGATCTTTACCTGCTGCCATCCTGCGCTGGCGCTCGAAGCGCAGGTCGCGCTTACCCTGCGAACCTTGTGCTGCCTTACGACCGAGGAGATCGCGCGCAGCTTCCTCGTCCCGCCGCCGACAATGGCGCAGCGGCTGGTCCGGGCCAAACAGAAGATTCGCGATGCCCGCATCCCATACCAGATTCCGCCCGAACACGAGCTGGCGGCGCGTGTCGAGGCCGTGCTGCTGGTTGTCTATCTGGTGTTCAACGAGGGCTACAATGCCACCTCGGGCGAGGCTGCCGTACGGCACGAGCTGTGCACCGAGGCTATACGCCTCGGACGTGTGGTTTGCCAGCTTCTGCCGCGCCAGACCGACGCTCGCGCGCTGCTCGCCCTGATGCTGCTGCACGACTCACGCCGCCCTGCACGGACGGCACAGAACGGCGAGCCGGTCCTGCTCGAAGTGCAGGATCGCAGCCTATGGAATCAGGAACAGATTCGTGAAGGTACGGCGCTGGTTGAATCCGCTCTGCGTGACGGACGCGCCAGTCCGTACGCGTTGCAGGCCGCAATTGCCGCGGTCCATGCTCAGGCCCAAAGTGTCGAAGAAACGGATTGGCGGCAAATTGTCGGGCTCTACGAGATCCTGCTGCAGGCGCAGCCTTCACCGGTCATCGAACTGAACCATGCCGCTGCCGTTGCGATGGCTGAGGGCCCAGCCGCAGGATTGAAGCTGCTCGACGACCTTGGGGCGAAATCGGAACTGCGCGACTACTACCTGCTTCCCGCGTCCCGCGCCGACCTGCTGCGCCGGCTGGAACGCTGGACCGAAGCCGCCGATTCCTATCGCCGCGCTCTCGCTCTCGCCACGAACGACTCCGCCCGCAAATTCCTCTCCCGCCGGCTGGCCGAGATGGAAGCGAGAATCTAGAACGCGGTGCTCACGGCACGCTCTCGCTCGCTTCTTCCGACCGCGCGCTCTCATTCCCTCGTACATCCACGGCCGACACGGAATAGAAATACTTCTTCCCCGGTGCCACATTTGTATCCCGGTACGCCGGCGCCTTCACGATCTGCGCATTCACCTTCACTGTCGCGGCTCCCTCTTCATGCCGATAGACGTTGTATCCATCGAGATCCACATCGGCCACTGGAGCCCAGATCAAGTCGATGAACGGCTGCTGACCCGGTCCGGCAAAGACCGCCTGCAAACCCGAGGGCACTGCCGGCGGAAAAACGTCGTGCGCGAACACCTTCACCTCCGGCGAATCGTGGCCTTCGATCTGCAGCTCCGGCCGATTCTTCGGAGCAGCCACCGTGACCGCCTCCACGTGATACTCATAAGTGGACTCCCACTCGATGCTCGAATCGGTGAGAGCGAAATCGCGCTCGCTGCCTGCCGGCACTTCGCCCGCGAGGATCGTTTCCTGAGTAGCTTCCGGCCGCCGGTAGACGCGATAGACATAGCGCAACGCGGGTGACATCTGCGGCGCGGCCGCGCTTGTCCAAGTCAGTACGACTCCCTGGCCGGTGACGCGAGCGCTGAAGTCAGCGGGCGGCGGAAGTGTTCGCGCCAACGAAACCCGCGCCTGATTCGAAAGACCGGCTCCCCGTCCATCGGTATTGAGCACCTCGACGGCGTAGGTGATGAGGGCAGAGGGGTCGTCGCCTTCGAGCGATACAGGCAGCGTATCCGTAAAAGAGCTCGGCGCAGTCTTGACGGAAGATTTCGCCGTGCTCAGCTTCGCCGGCGGGAACGTGCCCACAGGCGTGCCACATTCGGTAAGTTTCGGCTCAAGTCCGCGGCAGATGTGCGTTGGCCCGACACTGCGCACAGTCTGGCGGTCGGTCGTGGAATTGGGGATGGTCCAGGCAAGAATGACGCGATCGCCCTTGCGCGTGGCCCGCAGATCGGCGGGCGGCCTGGGCAACTCCAGCGACGGAGGCTGCGGCGGCGCCATCGTCGCGCACGCCGTCAGCAGCAGCGGCACACCAGCAACCAGCAGTTTCCGAGCCGGAAGTCTCATCAGGAAAACCAGACTACCAGAAGCCCGCCAGCGGGAAGAACCACTCACCTCAGGGGCTTAATCCCAGCATTAGTGTGGCCTTTGACGGCACGACTGAAGTCGCGCCCTTCCCAAAACTATTTACGACGAGATGGGTTGCAGCCTCTAGCCCCAAGTCGCTAGCCCCTAGCCCCCAGCCCCCAGCCTCTAGCCCCTAGCCACTGAGTTCCTTCGCCGCTTCGCGAAACACCTTCGTGTGACGGTCTATGTCCTCGGCCTCGGTCTGCGGGGACATGAGCGCCATGTTGTGAAACGGCGTCAGCAGGATTCCGCGGTTCATCGCATAGAGGTGCATGAAGCGCTCCAGTTCGAAATCCATGGCGGCGTGCGCCTCGCCTCCGTTGACGGGCGCCCTTGGTCCAAACAGATATTCCGCGCGGCATCCCAGCCGCGTGACTTGCCATGGCAGGCCGGCATCGGCGATCGCCTTGGCCACGCCGGCGGTCCATCTCTCCGCCAGCGGAATCATGCGCGCAAACGCGTCTTTGGTCAGTACGCCGGTCAAGGTCGCGCGCATCGCCGCCAGCGAGAGCGCATTGCCTGCCAGCGTGCCTCCAATGCCACCCACATCGCAATTCTCCAGCTCCTGCTTGCCCGCGATGCGGTCGGCCGCTTCCTGCGAGAATCCGTAGGCCGCGCCGGGAATCCCGCCGCCAATGGCTTTGCCGAATACGAGCACATCGGGATCGAGATTCTCCGCCCGCGTAAAGCCTCCGGGCCCGGCGCAGATGGTGTGGGTCTCGTCGAGGATCAGCAGCGTCCCGTGCTTGCGCGTGAGTTCGCGCAACGCCTGGTTATATCCCGGCTGTGGATGCACGATGCCGACGTTGGTCATCGC
>DATNJE010000010.1:0-6803 GCA_035604095.1 Terriglobales bacterium | reverse complement strand
CCGCGTTTTCTGCGCGCGGAGCCGCCCTCGTTCCAGAGGCTGACCTTCCGCCGCGGCGACGTGACTTCCGCCAGGTTCGCTCCCGGAGGCGCGGTGGTGTACAGCGCCGAATGGGACGGCGCCCCATCGTCCTTCTTTTCCGTGATTCCCGGCAACCGCGAAGGCCGGCCCCTGCAATTGCCGCCAGGCCGGGTGATGTCCGTCTCCGGCTCGGGAGAGATGGCGGTGTTGCTCGGCAACGGCCCTGCCGGCACGCTCGCTCGGGTGCCGTTCGGCGGGGGCGCGCCTCGGGAGATCCTGGAGAATGTCTACCACGCTGACTGGGGGCCGGACGGGGACTCGCTGGCGGTGGTGCGCAAGGTCGCCGGCAAGTACCGGCTCGAGTATCCCGTGGGCACAGTGCTGTATGACACCGACGACCGCCCGCCGGCCTATCCGCGGGTGGCACGCGATGGCAAGCTGATCGCCTTTTTCGAACATGACGCCGCCGTGGGCGATTACTCGGTGTGTATCGTCGGCCCGCATCACTCGAAGCAGGTGCTTTCGCGCGGATGGCGCGGCGTCGGCTGGCTGAACTGGTCGCCCACTGGAGACGAGATCTGGTTCTCCGGCACCCAGGCGGGCGGGGACCCGGCGGTCTATGCGGTCGATCTGTCCAGCCAACAGCGGCTGGTCTCTAAGGTTCCGGGATTCATCGTGATGCAGGACGTGGCCCGCGACGGCCGCGTGCTCATCAGCACGGTGAACTCACGGCTGGGCATCCTCTATGCTCCCGCCGACGGCTCTACCCAACGCGACCTTGCCTGGTTCGATGCTTCCTTTGCTTATGACCTTTCGCAGGACGCCAAGTCCCTGGTCTTCGTTGAGCTCACCAGCGGCGAGGGGCGCAATGCCGCCATCTATCTGCGCAAGACGGATGGGTCGCCGGCAGTGCGTCTGGGATACGGCAACCTCCCGGCGCTTTCGCCGGATGGAAAGAGGGTGGCCAGCGTTCACCACCAGCCAGCGAGTTCGCGGTTGCAGCTTCTGCCCACAGGCCCGGGTGAGTTGCGTGAGCTTGATCTGGGGGACCTGCACTATGAGTCGGTGGAGTGGTTCCCGGATGGCAAACGCATCCTGTTCACCGGCAATCAGCCGGGACGCCCAGTGCGGTCCTGGATGTATGACTTGGACGGCGGCCAGGCACAACCCATAACGCCCGAGGGAGTGCGGGCGACCCGGGTCTCGCCAGATGGACGCAGCTTCGTGGTAGTTGATCTGCGCAAGCTCTTGCTGAGCCAGATCGCTGGCGGTGAGCCCAAGGCAGTCGCTGGACTGCAAGAGGGGGAGAGCGTCGTCCGTTGGAGCGGGGACGGACGTTACCTGTACCTGGGGCGGGCCGAGGACGGGACCCTCACGGTCATCCGGCTGGAGGTTGGGTCCGGAAAACGCGAGCCCTGGCGCGTTCTGAAAGTCCCGCAGAACGGAGCGGAGTTCGTCGGCCAGCTAGCGCTTTCTCCTGACGGCAAGGCGGCGGTCTGTACCTTCCAGCAGGATTTATCCAACCTTTACCTGATGACAGGCCTGAAGTAAGCGTTCAGCGCGAGGCTCAACCCGGGTGTCGCACTCTTGGTTGTTTTTGCCCAGGGTAGGTCCGTTCAGCGCAGGCGCAAGGCCGCCGCAACTTTTTCTACCGCTGCCAGCAGCGCTCCCCGGCGCAGGTTGACGTTGTAGTGCTGTGCCGCTCTCCGCGCCTCGTGGTACGCCGCTTGGATTCGCTGCCGGATGTGCTCTTCCACACCGTCGAGCAGGAAGTTCTCATGTCCCTGGTTGAGGCTCCATTCTAGATATGCGGCGGCGGTGGCCCCCGTGCCTGCGAGAATGGCGGGAACGGCAACCGCGCCGTGTTCCTCCAGGATCTGCTCGGCAGTACGCGTGATCGCGCCCGCGACCGCCTCGATCACCAGCGGCGCGCGGATGTGGGCGGCGTTGGCCGCCGTAACTTGGTGTGGCGCCGCGGCCAGAACCAGCACATCACAATCGATTTCCAGCACCTCGGCATTAGGCATCGGCTCGGCCGAGGGGAATCCGAGAAGCATGCCGTTGTTCGCGATCCACTCCAGCAGCGCCGGCACGGCCAGCCCCTCAGGAGACTGCACTCCGCCCGAGATATCGGCCGCGGCCACCAGCCGGGCGCCGGCATCGTCAAGTAGACGCGCCAACGCTGATCCCGTTCGGCCCATCCCCTGCAGCGCAATGCGCAGCCCAGCGAGCTTGCGCCCGCTCTCCTCGACGGCCATGGCCAGCGTGTCGAACAGGCCTTGCGCGGCGGCATCGGCGTGGTCGGGCAATCCGAAAAGCACGCCTGGTTTGCCCGCGACCGCGCCGGGCTCCAAGCGGCCGGCGGCGCGAGCGTGCGCGTCCAGCATCCACGCCAGCACCTGCGGATTCGAGCCCAGGTCCTCCATCAACACGTCGGTTCCGGGCCCGAGAGTGCCGCGCAGCGCTTCCACGTAGTCCTTACTCAGGCGCCGCAGCTCGCGTTCAGAAAGCTTTGCGGGATCGCACACCACCGCGCCCGCCGCCCCGCCGAACGGGACATCCAGCAGCGCGCACTGCCAGGTCATGTTCATGGCCAGGGCGCGCGTCTCACTGAGCTGGGTGTGCGGCGAGAAGCGGACTCCACCCAGCACCGGCCCGCGCGCGCGGCTGTGCTGCACGCGGAAGGCGGTGACATTGAGCGCTTGTCCGTTGTCGCGCACCAGCACCAGGTTGGCGGTGATTTCCCGCTGCGGATGGCGCAGCCGCTCCACCACCCAGTCTTCCAGATCGAGCACCCGCGCGGCTTCTTCCAATTCCAGGGTGGATGCAACGTACGCGTCGAATTCTTCTTCGATCGCGGCCAGCGGCAGAAGATCGTAGGTAGTCATGACCGTCTCCTTTTCGTCTAACAATCAGTTCACCGCTGCGCTGGGGTGCGCCGGAAACACGCACCCCGTAGTGCGCGGCAACTGGAATGGCGGCGGCGACATTTTCATGGTCTGCGGGAAGATCTTCAGGTACAGCACCGCGAAGCGGAAGGCCACCACCGCCGCCGTCACCAGCATCACGGTCACCGCCATCTCCGGCCACTTGGGCACGTAGCCCGCATGCGTGAACCGCTCCAATGAGGTGATGGAGACATTGATGCGGTGCGCCATGAAACCCGCAATCGTGACCGCGCTCGCCCAGTACAGGCCGATGGGCTTCTGCCGCACCCGCGGCAGGTTGAACAGCACCAGCGGCGCGGCCACGAGCAAGGTCATCTCCAGCCAGAAATACCCTGTCTCCGCCACCGGCAGAAACAGGTAGCCGAGCGCATGCTGCTTGGCGAGATCGGCGAAGCGGAACAGGGCGAAGATCGCCAGCATGGGCGCGATGATCCGGCTGAAGTCATCGAGGATGCGCATGTCGATGCGCACATTCAACGAGCGCGCCGATAGATACAGCGCCATGATGATCATGGCCATGCCGGCGGGAATGGCCGACATGTAGAACAGCGTCGTCTGATAACTGCTGTACCACAGCGGATACATCTTGCCCTTGAAGATAATGAACAGCCCGCCCAGGAAGGACTGGTGCAGGGAAGAGAGCAGCACGCCGATCAGCACCAGGGCGATGAGGATCTTATGCTGCCACTTCAGGTACAGCTCGCGCACTCCCTTCCACGGGATCTTCTCCACCAGCGCCGGCGAGAATTCCAGCGCCAGCACCGTGGTGTAGATCGTGATGCACCACACCACTTCAAACAGCACCGAACTGCGGTTCCACATCACGATGGGATGCCAGAAGTTCCAGGGCAGGCCCAGCTCCCAGGCGTAGCCCGCCACCACCGACAGGTAGCCGAGGAAGGCGATGACCACGGCCGCGCGCAGGACAGGCCGGTAGCGCTCCATGCCCAGCAGGTACACCGCGCCGGCGATGGCGAACCCGCCCGCCGAGAGTCCCACGCCGCACAGCGTGGCCACGCCCACCCAGATGCCCCAGGGCTGCGCGTTCGACAGGTTGGTGGCCACCTCGAAGCCCTTCACGAATCGCAAATAGGTGGCATAGAAGCCGGCGGCAAAAATCAGGCCGGCCAGCGCTCGCCACAGAGTGAACTTAGGAAGTCTTATCCGGGTCATGGCTTAGCTCCTCTCCCTGTCCCGGAACCGCGGGACGTTGTGTTCTTTTTCCGTCGCCTCGGCGGCCATCACTTGTTGCCGCCGCTGCGTGAACCAGTACAGACCGGCCAGCAGCGATCCGCCCACCATCACCACCGTGGGCACTTCCCCTAGCGCGCTGGCGCTCAGCGCCGGCAAAGGCGTTGTCTGCGGCGCTTTGACGAACCCCAGCTTCTCGAACGGCACATCGGAGAGGAAGAACACCGACGCTCCACCCACCTCTTCCGCGCCGTAGATCTTGTTTACGTAGGCCGGGTTCGCGAGGATGCGCTTCTGCGCTTCCGCCAGCAGGGCTTCGCGATCGCCAAAGATAGTGGCGCCAACCGGGCAAGCCTCGGCGCACGCGGTCACGCCGCCGGCGGCGACGCGCTCCGCGCACATGTCGCACTTCTTGACGTGCGGCGCCAGCTTGCTCCATTCATAGCGCGGCACCGAGTACGGGCAGGCCAGCATGCAGTAGCGGCAGCCAAAGCATTTCTTGGCGTCGTAGGTCACCGGTCCCGCCGCCGTCTTCTTCAGCGCGCCCACCGGGCACACCGAGGCGCAGGCCGGGTCTTCGCAGTGCATGCACAACCGCCGCACGAACTTGTCGCCGCGCTCCTCCACCACGGTCAGCGCCGTGGCCGAGAGCACCGGCTCATGCTCGGCGGGGAAATGATGGACTTCCTTGCACGCTTGCTCGCAGGCGCGGCAGCCGATGCACTTGGTGATGTCGATCAGCATCGCTTTCGTTTTCATGTGCGTCCTCCAGTACCTTTGCTGTCACGCCGCTACGTCAAAAAGAATTCGTGGATCAAGCGCTGCCGCAGCCCGGGCTCGACCTGTCCCAGCAATCCGAGGATGGGCAGGCCGCCATCGGCCGCCGTCGCCGTGATGTATTGCGAAGTCAGGTTGGTCAGCCGCCCCAGCGTGTGCTGCATCCAGGGCGCGACCATCGTCCCCTGCACCAGGTTCCTCACGTTGGTGCCCAGGTCCGGAGACTTCACCACGCAGATCCATCCTTCCTGATACGGGTCTCCGAGCAGCAGGTCGGGGTTCTTGAGGATCTGCGGATTCACCGAAGTAACGATGCCCTCCACCGGCGACACCAGCTCCGCGGTCATGTCGCCATGGCTCACCGTCATCAGCTTCTGGCCCTGGCGCACCCAGCGGTTCAGGCCGACCACTTCGATGCGGTCGATCTTCCCCAGCAGGTTGGTGGCGAAGGCGTCCAAGCCGATGCGCGCGTTCTGCCGCCCTTCATCCAGCACCCAGGTGTGTCCGGGATGGAAGCAGTAGCCCTTGGGGACGTCGAATCCAACTTCGCGCTCGATCTCTGCCTCCGGCGCCTGGGCCATCATGGCCGGCTGCGTCACTTCCCCAGGGCGCTTCACGAAATAGGTGATGCTCATGATCAGCAGAAACATCAGCAGGACAAATAGGATTGACATGGTGGCCTCCCTCGCCGATGCCTCTCGGCTCTTACGCCTATAAGGTGTGCACGTGAGTGGCAATCTCAGACGGGAGGCAAAGGTTGACGGGAAAGGACTTGCGCGCTCCAGATATGGCGCCACCACTGCGTTTTGCTGGGGTCGCTGCGTTTTGCAGCAGCGCGGAAGGCTATCCAGTGAGTATGTCATCCTGAGCCGTGCGAGGGAGCATCGCGACCGAGCGCGAGCGAAGGATCCGGAGGGAGCCATTGCCGCCCATACCGTATGGGCCGGGCGGCGCTGTCCAGATTCTTCGCTCGCCCCTCACCTCTCTCCGCTCGGCTCGGGCGGCGCTCAGAATGACAGCGCGGCCTTTGTGGGCGATGCTGTTATCCAGTAAGCATGTCATCCCTGAGCCACGCGAGGGAGCGTCGCGAGCGAAGGATCCGGAGGGTGGGGATTTTGACCCTAAATGCCCGTACGGTCAGACGCCGATTTAAGAATCCTCGTAATTCGTGCGAGATGATGATCATCATGCTCGGCAACAAAAAAGAACAGAGCAACGGCCGTCATCGGCTGGCGAAGCCGAGGGTGCAGCGCCGTGGCTGCCAGTTGAGAATCGTCAAGCTCTTCGAGACGGAGAACGATTCGTTTACGTACCTTTCGAAATGCTGTGAGGATTTCTTCATATTTTCGCGAATTATGGTTCGCCTCATCGGTCTTGCGGTTGCGAAGATCCGTCGCGCGCAGTTCGGGAGCGCCGGCGAGCAAATCATCAAGCCGGCCTTCCCAAAGAGGTTCGAGATCGAGCAGGTGGCCTGCGTTTTCTTGCACGGACCACTTGCCTTCGTAGCGCTCAATCAAGACGTGAGGCGGCGGTTCCTGAAGGCGTTCCTCCAGGCGTGCAGGCGTCCCGCGCAATCGTTCGATGATTTCAGCGATGGCTTCGGGTGGAAGACCTAATTCGAACTGGCGGTTGAACCATTCGCGATGGGCAGGCATCGAATCTCACTGCGAAAAGGATGCGGGAAGCAGGACGCAGGACGCAGGTTTTTCTGCCTCCTGCCCCAAAGGGGCTTTTCTTCTCTATTCGATTTCTCACCCAGCGCTCCCCGCGCTGGGCTAACCCAGATGTCGCCCTGCCGGGCTTCGTGTAGCCCATCCCCCAGGAACCACGGCGCAGCCGAATTTAGCCCGCCACGGAAGTGGCGGG
>DATNJE010000009.1:0-8237 GCA_035604095.1 Terriglobales bacterium | reverse complement strand
TTGCGTGAGCCCCTCATACACCCACAACAGCTCGCCCTTCATCGGCTCCTGGTAGTTCGCGGTGGCGAGGCCGGCGGGGCGGCGGTACTTGCCATTCCAGGAATGGGTGAACTCGTGCGGAAGCAGGCCGCCGCCCGAGGCGTAGAGGTAGCCGTCCACGAACGCGCGCTCGCGCATGCGATCGTCGCTCGATTGATGGTGCTCCAGCCCAAAATGCGCCACGTGGTCGCTCAAACTGATGAGGAAGTCGTAATGCCCGTAATGGCGTGCGCCGAAGAGCGCGCCGGTCTCGCGCACCAGTTGCGAATACTCGCTCACCACGTCGGCGGGAATATCGAGCGCGGCTTCGCTGTCGGCCGCCAGGTCGAGGCGATGCGCAGGAGTGATCTCGGCCGCCAGCGGCACCACACGAAAGTGCGCGCCGGAGAGGACGGGCGAGTCGATCAGGGAGTTGAGAGTGACGGGCTTGAATTCGGGCGTGTCACCCGTCTGCGACGCGATTTCCAGAGGCGTGGCGAACTTCCACCCCGCCGGCAGGCGCAGGCTGGCAGCGTACATCAGCTCATGCGGCGGCTTCCCCTGCGGATACAGCAGCACCTGGTTCCAACTGATCAGCGCCAGTTGCTGCGTGCTGGAGGCGGCCGCGGAGAAGCCTTCCTCTTTCACCGGCCCAAGGTAGTCGAGCGCGATCTCGAGCGCCGATGCCCCCTGTGGGACATCCACGTGCAAGGCATACATATCCACATCATCGCGGCGCCAGGCGAGCGGCTTGCCATTGGCGGTCATCTTGAGCCCAGCGAGATTGACGAGCGGTCCGGTGGGACCGTGCTCCCCCGGAATCCACTCGGGATAAAACAGTGTCAGAGGCCCGGCGGTGACCGGAATCACCAGCCGCGCATGGAAGAGGCTGCGTGCCGCGTCGGTGGCGTCAACCGCCAGCGTGATCGTGCCCGGAGGATTTGCGGCGAGAAGAGGTGAGCAGAAAACGCCGAACAGCAGCAGGAGAACAACCGCAGAACGCTTTCGCATGAGCATGGTTCCGGCGCACAAGAATAATCGTGGCATCACGGATTGTGCAACCGGAACCTGCGCTGCCGGCCGAGGCTACCTCTTCCCGGTTTTCCTGGTCTCCTCGACCGCCCCGGTGACGCTGGCCAGCACCTTGTCGAAGGCTTCCTTCTTCGACATCAGTCCCCGGCCGCCTTTGTTCTTGCGGTAATTGTGTTCGTGGTTGCAGGTGCGGCAGCGGACCTTCTGAACGTCTTCGCCGGCCATGGAGACCACCGCGTGGGTGGAGCTGAACTTGCAGCGCGAGCAGTAATCGTCGACGTCGTCGCCGAGGCGCATTAAGGCCTCCTTGGACTCGAAAAGCAACGGGGCCGAAGTTTAACACAGCGACGTGCGACTGAAGGACTCCGCACGCGGATGTTATGATTCCCGCCGTGCCGGCAAGGAAAACGCGCGGGAAGTTCATCAGCATCGAAGGCCTGGACGGCTGCGGCAAGAGCACCCAGCTCGGGAGGCTGGGCAGCGTGCTGCGCGCTGACGGCGTCAAGGTGCTGGAGACGCGCGAGCCCGGCGGCACTCCCGTAGGCGAGAAGATCCGCGCCGTCCTGCTCGATTCCCGCACCTCCGGTCTTTCACCCCGGGCCGAGATGGCGCTGATGTTCGGCGCGCGCGCGCAGCACGTGGACGAGGTGATCCTGCCGGCGCTCGCGGAAGGCGCCTGGGTGCTGTGTGACCGCTTCACCGACTCCACCGAAGCCTACCAGGGTGGCGGCCGCAAGCTGGGCAGCGAGCCGGTGCTGGCGCTGCACAAGCTGCTGTGTCATGACCTCCAGCCCGACCTGACCATCCTCATGCTCTCGGATGTCGAGGCCAGCGTGGCGCGGGCGCGCCGCCGCAACCTGGGGCGCATCCCGTCAGTCGCTCCGGCTACGGAGGCGCAACCCAACGACGAGAACCGCTTCGAGCAGGAAAACCGCGCCTTTTTCCAGCGCGTTGCCACGGCATACAAGGCGATCGCGAGACGCGAGCCGAAGCGCGTGTTCGCGGTGGACGCACGCCGCGCGCCGGATGTAGTCCACCGGGAGATCGTGGCCGCGGTGCGCCAGCGGTTGATGGCCGGGAAGGTGTTGAGTACATGATGACTGCAAGCGAAGCCAAAGAATTTGTGATTTCGCGTATCGTTGCTGAAGCGCGCAGCCTCGCGGTTCCCCTCTCCGAAACGGAACGGCAAATGCTCTACTGGAGCGAGATTTACCCCCCGCCGAACATCCCAAATCTGAAGGAACTTGCCGAGCGCTTCGACGCAGAGTGTGACTCAGACGAGTATGAAGCAAAAATCAGACGGTTGGCCGAAGCAGCCCGGCAGCGTGATTCCGTTGATGCGGCACAGGCACAACAGTGGAAGGATGCCCTTGACGCGCTCTCGAAAGAAGACCATTACATCAACGTCATGCTTCCAGGATTCGGCTCAGGTGCTGCCGTTCGCGGCGGGCAGAACCGCATCCGCGACATAGTCCTGTACCTAGCTATTGCCATCACTGTTGTGATCGCGCTCGCCATTTACGTTGTATACACTTCTCACTAGATTCAATGCCCTTTTCTGATTTCTACGGCAACGCCGAAACCGTCCATCGCCTACGGGAGATGCTGGCGCGCGATCGCTTGCCGCACGCCATCATCCTGGCGGGAGCGCGCGGCGCGGGAAAATACAAGCTGGCGCAGATGACGGCCAAGGCGCTCAACTGCCTCAAGCGCCCGCTCCGCGACGGCCTGCCGGATTTCTGCGGCGCCTGCTCCAACTGTCTGCGCATCGGCGAGGCCGACGACCTGGGGGCGCGCTTCGCCGAATCCGTGGCGGCGCGCGAGGATCTGCGCGAAGCCGACAAGCGCGAGACGCGCCTGCTCATCCAGACGCATCCCGACGTGCTCATCATTCCGCCCGATCCCCCGCAGATGATGATCAAGGTGGGCCAGGTGCGGCGGGTGATCGAGACCATCTATTTCCGCCCCTCGCAAGGCCGCGAGGCCGTGTACATCTTCACCGATTCCGTGTTCATGAAGGAAGCCGCCAACTCCCTGCTGAAGATCCTGGAAGAGCCGCCGGGGTTCGCCACCATGTTCCTGCTCACCGAGAACCCCGGCGAACTGCTGCCCACCATCCGCTCGCGCGCCATCACGCTGACGCTGGCGGCGCTGCCGGCGGCGGAGATCGAGGCCTGCCTGGCCCGCCTACATCCGGAGTGGACCGCCCGGCAGCGCGCCCTGGTGGCGCGGCTTTCCGGCGGCGCCGTCGGAGCCGCGATTGCCTTCGATCTGGCGGCCTATGTCACCGCGCGCAAGGACGCGCTTGCCCTGCTGGCCACCGCCACTAGTCCCCAGGACCACAGCGAGCTGTTCAAAATCACGGAAACCTACCGCGCCGGCGCTGAAGGCAAGGACAAGACTGAAGAACTGATCCGCACGCTGTATTGGCTGCTCGAAGACCTGCTGTTCCTGAAGTCGGGCACGCCGGAGTTGGTGCGCAACACCGACATCGCTCCCGAGCTGGGCCGCATGGCGCAGGCGGTGGATTTCGCCTGGATCACCGCCGCATCGGATCGCCTGGGCGACGTAGAGTCCGGCATGCGCCGCAACCTGCTGCGCTCGCTTTCCCTGGACGCCTTTGTGGCCGCGCTGGAACGCGCCTAGGAGCGCCGCTGGCCGCACAATCAATTGTCAGGCCGCGGGGGCTGTGGTACGGTATGGGACACACTTTACCAGCTCGAAACTCCTGGGTCATTCCTGAGACGATCGACGGGCCACGCCGTCGGCAAACGACGATGCAGGCGCTGTCGCCTTCTGGAAGCCGGCGAGGATGAGCGCAGCCGGAGAAACGCTATGAAGGACGGAATGGATTCCACCGCAGTGCGCCGGGCTCCGGAGGCGGCGGACGATTTCGCCAATCGCAAGCTGATCCGGCCCACGCTCAGCCGCTCGGAGGGCAACCACCTCCCGGCCGAGCGCCGCGACCGCGACCGTCCCATCGTAGCCAAGAAAACCCCGCCCCCGGAGCAGACCCACGCTGAAAATTTCTATTACCAGAAGCAGATCCAGGCCAAGACGCCGATGGTCGTGGTGCTGCGTGACGGCGAGGAAGTGCACGGCACTATCGAGTGGTACGACAAGAACTGCCTCAAGCTCCTTCGCCCCTCCGGCAACCTGCTGATCTATAAGCCTGCCATCAAGTACATGTTCAAGGAAGCGGAAGGGCCGCAGAAGGGCTAGCAGTCGCGAGCCAGCAAGCCTCCTTGCCGGCAGCAAGCTAAAAGCCAACAGCTAAAAGCTGCTCTTATGCAATCACCTTGGGCAGCACAATTCCCTTCTGCGCCTGGTACTTGCCTTTGCGGTCCTTGTAGCTGGTCTCGCAGGGTTCATCGCCCTGGAAGAAGATGATCTGGCACAGGCCCTCGTTGGCGTAGATCTTGGCGGGCAGCGGGGTGCTGTTCGAAATCTCGAGCGTGACGAAGCCTTCCCACTCCGGCTCGAACGGCGTGACGTTCACGATGATGCCACAGCGCGCATACGTGGACTTGCCCACGCAGATGGTGAGCACATCGCGCGGGATCTTGAAGTACTCCACCGAGCGCGCCAGCGCGAACGAGTTCGGCGGGATGATGGCGCAACTCGACCGCACGTTCACGAACGACCGCTCGTCGAAGTTCTTGGGATCGATCATGGCCGAGTTCACGTTGGTGAAGATCTTGAATTCGTCGGCCACGCGCAGGTCATACCCGTAGGAAGACAGGCCGTACGAGATCACGGAGTTCGACACCTGCTTCTCCGAGAAGGGGTTGATCATGTCATGTTCCAGCGCCATTTTGCGTATCCAGCGGTCGCTCTTAAGCATGCTTGTCCTCGTCTGTGGCAGGCGGGTTGCCACGGTTCGTCCGGGGAAGGAAGGGTGAGGCCATCTTAAACGCGGGCAGCGCCGTTGACAATGGTCGCTATCTCCTCTAGCATCTGTTACTTGGCGACTTTCGAGGCTGAGGGGTCGCAAACCAAGGCTGTGGAGTAGCGCGTGATCAAGCTCGACATCATCAATGAAGTGGTGACCAAGACCGGCATCACCAAGACCAAGGCGGAACTGGCGGTCGAGACCGTCTTCGGGGGCATGAAGCAGGCCCTGTCCCGGGGAGACCGCATCGAACTGCGCGGGTTCGGGGTGTTCAACGTGCGCCCGCGCAAGACCGGCATTGGCCGCAACCCGCGCACCGGCGCCGAGGTCAACATCCCTCCCGGCAAGGCCGTGCGCTTCAAGCCCGGCAAGGAACTGCAATCGATCGACTAGAACCCGGCGTTGCACGCCCGGGCGTGTGCCGAATCTCTGGGCCTTGCTTCCATGTCTGAACCCAATCCGCCGCTGACCTCTTCTACCTTCGAGCTGTACCGGCCGGTGGAAGTGTTCGTCGCGCATCCGCCTCTGAAGCGCCGATACTGGCTGCACGCCCTGCTGCTGCTGCTGACCACCTTCACCACGCTGGTGGTCGGAGCGCGCCTGCAATACAACTTCGACCACAATTTGCCGGCGTTTTCGCTCGAGGACTCGATCTTCCCCTGGCGATGGGCCGTCGGCAATCCATCGCACCTGCTGCTAGGGATCCCCTTCTCCGCCACCCTGCTGCTGATCCTGCTGGCGCACGAGATGGGACACTTCCTGTACTGCGTGCGCTACCGCGTCTGGGCCACCCTGCCCTTCTTCATCCCCGCGCCCACGCTGATCGGCACCTTCGGTGCGTTCATCCGCATACGCTCTCCCATCCGCTCACGCGGCGCTTTGTTCGACATCGGCATCGCGGGACCAATCGCCGGATTTGTGGTTGCGGTGCTGGTGCTGGCCTTTGCGCTGACCTTCTCGAAGCCCATGGCCCATGCGGCCGCGGGATCCGACATCCAGTTCGGATACCCGCTGATCTTTTACCTGGTGCACGGCGCTATGGCGCTGTTGCAGCCGGCGAGCAGTCATCTGCACCTGGGCCTGCAGCAGGTTTATCTGCATCCCACGGCGGTCGCCGCCTGGGTGGGGATGTTTGCCACCGCGCTCAACCTCCTGCCCGGAGGCCAGCTCGACGGCGGCCACATCGTCTATTCAGTCGCGCCGCGTATTCACCGCAGGGTCTCGCGCATCACGGTGATGCTGCTAGTGGTGATGACCCTATTCTGGTTCGGATGGCTGTTGTGGTCGGTGCTGCTGATGGCCACCGGCATGCGTCATCCGCAGGTGCCGGTCGAGCCGGACCTTGGCCCCGAACGCCGCCTTCTCGCGGCATTCGCGGTGATCATGCTGGTGCTGACCTTTGTGCCTGCACCCTTCGGTGGCGCCGGAGTGTTCTCGCTGTTCAGGTAAGGTGTTCGCCGCGGATTCACGCGGACGAACGCGGATTTATGGCCAGGAGCACTTCGTTGCTGCAGCCAGCCTTGAAGGGGCACGGCTTTAGCCGTGCCGATATTCGCCGCTAATTGATTGGCCTTCAGGCCCTGAGGGTGCATTACCTCAGCGGCTGAAGCCGGATTTTCTGGCGCCTGCTCCGGCACGCCTGAAGGCGTGCCCCTTCAAACAAACTGCACTGTGGAATCGCTCTAAATCTTCAAGACTCCGCGTTTATCCGCGTTCATCCGCGGCGAAAGAACTTCACAGCAGCGACACAGGGTCCACGTCCACCACCAGCTTGCCGCGTGGGATCTTCTCGGCGGCGGCGAAGTCCAGCATGGCACGGAGCACGGCGTTCAGCCGCTCCCGGCTCTGTGACTTCAGGATGAAGTGATAGCGGTATTCGCTCTTCAGCCGCGCCAGCGGCGCCGACGCCGGTCCCAGAACGCGCACGCCCTGAGGCGGATTTTTCTCCAGCCAGCGGCCCAGCATCCCGGAATACTTCAGCGCCTGCGCCAGTTCGTCCGAGCGCACCAGCACGTTGGCCAGCGCCGTGAAGGGCGGATAGTGCATCCAGCGGCGGTACTGCAACTCTTTCTCGTAAAACCCACGGTAGTCGTGCCGCTCGGCGAAGCGGACGGCATAGTGCTCTGGGAAGTATGTTTGTAGGATGACCTTGCCCGGCGCGGTACCACGCCCGGCGCGTCCCGCGACCTGGGTAAGCAATTGGAACGTTCGCTCAGCGGCGCGGAAGTCGGGAAAGCCGAGAGCGAAATCCGCCCCCACCACGCCCACCAGCGTGACGCCGTGAATATCGTGGCCCTTGGCGATCATCTGCGTGCCCACCAGCAGATCGAGTTCGCCGGCGTGGAGCGCGGAGAGCACGCGCTCGAAATCGCCGCGGCCACGCACCGTGTCGCGGTCGAGCCGGCCGATGCGCGCGGTGGGAAACGCGCCGTGCAGCAGGTCTTCCAGCTTCTCTGAGCCTGTGCCAAGAAAGAAGATATACTCGCTCGCGCACTTGGGGCAGACCTTGGGCACGGGCGCCTGGTAGCCGCAGTAGTGGCACATCAGGCGCTGCGCCCGGCGATGGTGGGTGAGCGCGATGGCGCAGTTCCTGCACTGCACCGTCTCGCCACAGGAGCGGCAGAGCACGACCGGCGAGTATCCGCGGCGGTTGAGCAAGATCATGGCCTGCTCGCCGCGCGTGAGCCGCTCGCGGATCTCCTCCACCAGCCGGTGCGAGAAGACATGTTCTTCGCCGGTCTGCTGGAACTCGGCGCGCATGTCCACCAACTCGACCTCCGGCAGGGGGCGCTGCTCGACGCGCTCCCGCAACTCCAGCAAAGCGTACTTGCCGCTTTGCGCGTTGTGGAAGGACTCCATCGCCGGCGTGGCCGAACCCAGCACCACTGCCGCGCCGCAGAGCTTCCCTCGCATCACGGCCACGTCGCGCCCGTGGTAGCGCGGCATCTCTTCCTGCTTGTAGGAGCTGTCCTGCTCCTCGTCCACGACGATCAGGGCGAGATCGCGCACGGGCGCAAACACTGCCGAGCGCGTCCCGACAACGACCCGCGCATTGCCGTTGCGGATGCGGTGCCACTGCTCCGCCCGCTCGGCATCGGAGAGCGCGGAGTGCAGGATGGCGACCTGATCTCCGAAAATCTCGTGCAGGTTGGCGGCGGCCTGCGGCGTCAGCCCGATCTCGGGAACCAGCAGGATCGCCGACCGGCCGGCGGCGAGCACGTCCTGCATGGCCGTCAGATACACCGCCGTCTTGCCCGAGCCGGTGACGCCGAACAGCAGCGTCACCGAGAACCGT
>DATNJE010000008.1:0-2380 GCA_035604095.1 Terriglobales bacterium | reverse complement strand
AGCTTTTCTCGCCGTCGATTGCGCCGGTATGGCGCGCGTGGACTTCCTGATGGATCCGAAAACTGAAAAGATCTACGTGAACGAGGTGAACACCATCCCCGGCTTCACCGCCATCAGCATGTATCCCAAGCTGTGGGCGGCGTCGGGATTGCCGTATCCGAAGCTGATCGACCGGCTCATCCAGCTCGCGCTGGAGCGTCACGCGGAGAAGAAGAAGACGAAGTTCAGCCGGTAAACAATCTCAAGAAGAACTGTCATCCTGAGCGACCGAGGTTGAGGCGTTTGGCGGGCGTCTGAGCCCGCCGCCGAAATCCCGAGCGGAGCGAGGGAGCTGCGGGGCGGGAAACGGTCGCGAAGGATCTAGGTCTTCTACAGCCCTACTCGCCGGCTGTGCTCTCTGATCTCTGCCAGCACATCCAGAGCCACGGCCAGCGCGCGCCGGCCATCTTCGAGCGGCACCTGCGGGCGCGTGCGATGGCGGACTGCATCGAGGAACGAACGCAGCTCCGCGTGCAACGGCTCTTCGGAAACAACCGCGGGCTTCTGCATGCCAATCCCCGGATTGGGCGAGGTTTTCGCCGCAGCCGACGGGTCCACCGTGAACACCATTACGTCCTGCCGTGAGTAGTCGATGGAGATGTACTGCTGCGGCTGGAAAAAGCGCAGTTTGCGTACGCGCTCGGTGGAGACCCGGCTGGCGGTGAAGTTGGCCACGCAGCCGGAATCGAATTCCATGCGCACGTTGGCGATGTCCACCCTGGGCGTGAGGATGGGCAGGCCGACGGCGCGAATCTCCTTCACCGGCGAGTGCACGAACGAGAGCACGATGTCGAGGTCGTGGATCATCAGGTCGAGGATCACGTCGATATCGAGCGAGCGCGGCGTAAACACGCTCAGGCGGTGGACTTCGAAGAACATGGGCCTGGTCAGCAGCGGAACGGTTGCGCGCACCGCCGGGTTGAAGCGCTCGAGATGGCCCACCTGGACTATGCGTCCGGTTTCCTGGGCGACGCGGATGATCTCATCGGCTTCGGCCAGCGACGGCGCCAGCGGCTTCTCGATGAGCACGTCGATGCCAGCCTCCATCAGCGCCCGCGCCACCTTCAGGTGCTCGACCGTGGGCACAGCGACCGATGCCGCATCCACACGGCCGCGCACTTGGTCCAGCGACAGGCACGGGGGATTGCCGAACTCGCGGCTCACGGCCGCAGCGCGGGCCGCGTCGGCGTCGACGATGGCCGCCAGTTCCGTGCCTTCCTGCTGGAGCTGGCGATAGACGCGGGCGTGGTTGCGCCCGAAAGCGCCGGCTCCGATCACCGCGACCCGGATTTTCTGGTCAGCAGGCAAGGACAGGTGATTCTACCAGCACATTTCTGCAACCTCTGCAGCGCCCACGGAGTCTTAATAAGGCGTATCATTCGGACGGAATTTCGAAGGAGAGAAAAGCATGGCTTATCAACTGCCCCCCTTACCGTACGATTACTCGGCTCTGGAACCGGCCATCGACACCCAGACCATGCAGTTGCACCATGACAAGCACCACGCCGCCTACGTGGCCAACGCCAATGGCGCGCTGGAGAAGCATCCGGATCTGGAGAAGAAGTTTCCCACCGTGGAGGATTTGCTGCGCAACATCAACCAGGTGCCGGAGGACGTTCGCACGGTGCTGCGCAACAACGCCGGCGGGCACGCCAATCACTCCATGTTCTGGAACATTATGCAGCCCAAGGGCGGCGGCCCGGCGACCGGCCCGGTCTCGGAGGCCATCACCAAGGCCTTCGGCGGCTTCGAGCAGTTCGTGGAGCAGTTCAACACCGCCGGCACCAAGCAGTTTGGCAGCGGCTGGGTGTGGCTGGCGCGCGGTACCGACCGCAAGCTGCAGATCATCACCACTCCCAACCAGGACAGCCCCTTGTTGCAGGGCCTCTATCCGGTGATGGGCAACGACGTGTGGGAGCACGCCTACTACCTGAAGTACCAGAATCGCCGCGCCGACTACCTGAAGGCTTGGTGGAGCGTGGTGAACTGGAAGGAGATCAACAAGCGGTTTGAGGAAAGCGAGTCGGCCCTGAAGCGGGCGGTCGCGTAAGACTTCAACGCATGCTCACGGGGCGGAGGATTCCGCCCCGTTTTGTTTTTGATCAGTCCGCCACGATCGTGATTTCCGTAGCATCGGCCGCCTGGATGATAGGGTCGCCGTCCAGCAGCAGGCACTTTCCCGCGTCCAGCGCCAGGCAGGTCGCTCCCGCACCGCGCATGGTCTCAATGGTGGCCACGCCGATCACCGGCACGTCGAAGCGCATGTCCTGATCCGGCTTGGCTACTTTCACGATGGTCAGCCTGCGGCTTAGGGTCGATTCGCCGTGCAGGCTGGCCATGA
>DATNJE010000007.1:0-7165 GCA_035604095.1 Terriglobales bacterium | reverse complement strand
TCAATGAAGGGGTTCACCCCACTTGACTGTGGTCGTTTTTGTGGCGGTGAAGGCACCCGGAGTGTTTGACAATGGGCATCGTTATATGCAAATATCAGCATCTATCAATGCCTGAACTTTCCGAGTTTACGGCCGAGTTCTTCAAGGCCCTGTCCCACCCCTTACGAGTCAGGATTCTGGACGGCCTGCGTGGCGGCGAGGTCGGCGTAAACGACTTGAGCAGTCGGCTCAACGTCGAGCAAAGCACGTTGTCTCAACAACTTGCAATCTTGCGCAAGAGCAACATCGTGCTTGGCCGGAAAGAAGCCCAGAACGTCTACTATTCAGTCCGAGATCCCGCAATCCTCCGCCTGCTGGATGAAGCCAGGCAGATCTTCAACAACCACCTTATTGACATCCGGGATCTTCTCTCTCAATTGGCGCCGGCAGGTGACAAGTGAACCAGCGAGGGGTGGTGCATCGGGGATTCCGTCAATGCGCCGGCTTGGCCGCCGTGTCCATGCCGCACGTTCCCACAGGCAGGCCAAAGTAGCGACTGATCCATGATCCAAACCCTCTTCGATGCGTTTCTCATAGGGTTGCTTTGTATTCCAGCCGTGATCCTGGCTGGCGGCCGGCGGCGATCGATCCGCGTTTTGGCTTCCGCACTGCTGCTGATCGGGTTGTTGGCGGGTACGGCGGTCGCGGGCGTCAGTTTTTGGCGGGGCGACCGGCTGGCGATTGATCTCTCGCAACTCACCCCGTTGCCGTTCTCGGTTGCGGTTGACCGGCTCAGTGCATTCTTTCTTCTGCTCATCTGCGGGGTGGGCGCTGCCGTCACGCTGTTTTCGTATGCCTACGTCGAACACCACTATACGGGGCGGCGGCGCGACTGGCTGTGGGCGCTTCTGCCGCTGTTTCTCTTGTCCATGATGCTGGTGGTCACCGCTTCTACCGCCTTCGCTTTTCTGTTTGGGTGGGAGCTGATGACCTTGTTCTCTGCCGGCCTGATCGTTATTGACGGCGACTCCGAACAACGCCGCCACAGCCTTTATGTTTATCTGCTCATGATGCATGCCGGCGCCGCCGCGGTCGCGGCCGGTTTTCTGCTATTCCTGCCGAATGCCGCCGGGCTGAGTTTCGCCTCCATGCGGACTGCGGCCGCGCTCATGCCGGCGGGATTGCGGACCGCGATTTTCCTGCTGGCATTCATCGGGTTCGGCGCTAAGGCCGGCATTATCCCCTTGCACATTTGGCTGCCCAAGGCGCATCCGATTGCGCCCAGTCCGGTATCGGCGTTGATGTCCGGGGTGATGCTCAAGACCGCGGTCTACGGCTTCGTCCGCTTCGGTTTCGATTTCCTCGGCGCCGGCCCGGATTGGTGGGGATACCTGGTGCTGGCGGCGGGGGCGGTTTCCGGCGTTCTGGGAGTGCTGTACGCCATCGCCGAACACGATCTGAAGCGGCTGCTTGCCTACCACAGCGTGGAGAACATCGGCATCATTTATCTGGGGTTGGGAGCAGCGCTGGTGTTTCGCGCGCACAACGCGCCAGTCTGGGTGGCTCTGGCGCTGCTGGCGGCCCTGCTGCACACGCTGAATCACGGGCTGTTCAAGAGCCTGCTGTTCCTGGGCGCGGGGGCGGTCTCCCATGCTGCTCATACCCTTGATATTGAAGAGCTGGGCGGGCTTCTGAAGCGCATGCGAACCACCGGAGCAGCCTTCCTGGTGGCCTGCTGCTCCATCATCGGGTTGCCGATATTCAATGGTTTCATCAGCGAGTGGCTGACCTTCCGCAGCTTCCTGGCGGGTTCGGCGCTGGGGAGCATGCCGGCAAGCGTAGTCCTGCCGCTGATGGCGGGGGTTCTGGCCCTGATCGGCGGGCTGGCGGCGGCCTGTTTTGCGAAGGTGTACGGCGTGGCCTTCCTGGGACGGCCGCGCAGCGCACAAGCAGATCACGCGCAGGAAGTTCCCTTCGCTATGCGAGCCAGCATGGTGCTGCTTGCGGTGCCGTGCGTGGTGATCGGGATTGCGCCCGGCTTCGTGTTGCGACCGCTGAGCGCTGCCTTGCAACAGTTCCTGCCAGGCACGGTGCTTCCTGAGGAAGCCGTCTCGATTGCGGGCGTGATGCCCTGGATTGCAGCGGCGGTGCTGGCTCTGGTTTTCACCGCGACCGCAATCCGCCGCGTCACCCGCATTACGCCTACGTGGGCGTGCGGACTTCCGGGACTGGACAGCCGCATGCAATACACATCCACTTCGTTTTCCAAGCCCCTGCGCCGGGTTTTCTCCCAGGTGTACAAGCCGGACCGGACGTTGGAAATATTGCCTGCTGACCGGCCGTATTTTCCCACTGCGATTTCGTACCGTTCGGTGCGAACCACCTCATTTGAGAAATCGCTGTACCGGCCGGCCGTGGAGGCCATTGTCGGCACCGCTCATCGTCTGCGGCGGCTGCAGACCGGGAACATCCAGGTGTACCTGCTCTATATCTTCATGGCGCTGGTGGCGCTGCTGGTGTTCATGAGGTTCGCATGATCTGGCTCAGCGTGGGGCAGGTGCTGCTGCTGGTGGCCATCGCGCCGCTGGTACGTGGCGTGATCGCGCGTCTCAAGGCTCGGATTCAGAACCGGTGCGGGGCCAGCGTGTGGCGCCCGTACGCCGATCTGGTGAAGTTGTTCCGCAAAGAAGATCTGGTACCGCCTTCCGCTTCCATCGTTTTCCGCTTCGCCCCCATGATCGTGTTCGCTGCAACCGTGACCGCGGCCGCATTCGTTCCAGCGCTGCATGGTTCCGCGCTGCTGGGCGCCACGGGCGACTTCATTTTGTTCGTGTACCTACTGGCACTTTCGCGGTTCTTCCTTTCCCTGGGGGCCATGGATGGCGGCAGTTCTTTTGGCGGGATGGGAGCCAGCCGGGAAGCGCTGGTCTCTGCCCTGGCGGAAGTTCCGCTTCTGCTGGGGCTGGTGGCCGTTGCAATCCTGGCGCGCACGGCGACGCTGGCGGGCATCGTGCAGTGGACGGTGCGGCAGGATTTCACGCAGATCTCAGCCGTCCACGCCCTGGCCTTTGCCGCGCTGGCCCTGGTGGCCATCGCGGAAACCGGCCGCATTCCGGTCGACAATCCAACCACGCACCTGGAGCTCACCATGATCCACGAAGCCATGGTGCTGGAGTACTCGGGACCGAGTCTGGCACTGATCGAGTGGGCCAGCGCCGTCAAGCTGAGCCTCCTGCTGGCACTGCTGATCGGAGTCTTCGCCCCGTGGGGAATGGCGGGCGGCATATCGGTGGCGGCGCTGGTGCTCGCGACACTCGTTTTCCTGCTTAAGGTGTTCGTGCTGGCATTGGCCATTGCAGTCGTGGAAAGCAGCATCGCGAAATTGCGCATGTACCTGGTGCCCGACTTCCTGGGAGTGGCTTCGGCGCTGGCCATCCTGGCAGTGGTGTTCACTGCGCTGATGAGGTGAGGGATGCATCTGGTTCACTTTGCGGCGACACGGGCGTTGGCGTCCTCCGCCGTTTTCCTCTTTATTACCGTGCTGCTCATGGCGACGGCCAAACGGATTTCCACCTGCATTGTGCTGTTCAGCGCGCAATGCGCCATCATCACGGCTGAGATCCTGGCGATGGCGTATGTCCACAGGTCGTCCGAAGCATACGCGGTTGCCGCCCTGGTTCTCATCGTCAAGGTGTTGGCGATTCCGTACGCCCTGTTTCGCATCGTCAAGGATCTGCAGGCGCCGGGCGACATAACTGCATCCACCACCGCGGCGCAATCCGTGTTCATCGCCGCGGGGCTCATCCTGCTCTCGTTTTTCGCAGTGGAGCCGTACTCCGAGACCCTGCGCGTGGATACGGGCATGCTGGCCGCCGCTATCGCGCTGGTGCTCTCGGGCGCATTCCTGATGGTGAGCCGCAAGAAAGCCCTGGCGCAGGTGATCGGCTTGCTGGTGCTGGAGAACGGTATTTTCCTGGCCGCGCTTACCACCACCTTCGGCATGCCGCTGGTGGTGGAAATCGGCATTTTCTTCGATCTACTGATGGGAGTGTTCCTGATGGGCCTGTTCGTCTTCCGCATCCGCGATACCTTTGAGCATCTCGACGTCTCCAAGTTGCGGCGGTTGCGAGGCTGATGCGATGACCCTTCTCTTTCCACTCCTCGTTCCGCTGTTGGGGGCCGCCACGGTGCTGGTGTGCCGGCGGCCGGCCGTCGCGGTGCGCGTGGCCTTGGCGTTTGGGGCTCTGGAGGTGCTCGCGATCGGCAATGCGGTCTGGCGGATTCGCGCCGCCGGCGTCTTGCCGGCGGGCCGTTACCTGCGGGCGGATGGACTCACGTCCTTCTTCCTGATCAACACCGGACTTATCTTCGCGTTGGTCCTGGCTTACTCAGTGGGATACCTGCGACACATTCCCGCAGGACGGTTTTCCTCGCCGCGATGGTTCTATGGCCTGATGTTTCTGTTCCTGTTCACGATCATGGCGGTCTATCTGTCCTCCAATCTCGGCTTGCTGTGGATCTTCGTCGAGGCCACCACCCTGGCCTCGGCGCTCCTGGTGGGCTTTTACAACACCGAGGGCGCGGTGGAAGCCGGGTGGAAGTACCTGATCGTTTGCACCGTGGGGATCGCTTTCGCACTGTTCGGCACGATCGTGCTGTATCTGGCGGCGGTCCGCGGCGGCGTGGACCCGAGATCCGCGCTCGACTGGGCTGTGCTCATGTCCGCGGCTCCCAACCTGCGCGGCGCGCAGGACCTCCTCAAGCTGGCGTTTGTTTTCGTCGCCATTGGATACGGAACCAAGATCGGTTTCGTCCCCATGCACAGTTGGCTGCCGGACGCGCACGCGGAAGCGCCCTCCCCGATCAGCGCCATGCTCTCCGCCGTGCTCCTGAACTGCGCCCTGTATGCGTTGCTGCGCTTTGACGCCATCACCTCGCGCGCCATCGGCAGCGGCTTCAGCCATACTCTGCTGCTAATATTTGGCGCCCTTTCTGTGGTGGTCGCCGGGTTCCTCATGATTGTGCAGCGTGACCTGAAACGGCTGCTGGCCTACAGCAGCATCGAACACATGGGCATCGCCGCGCTCGGCATCGGGCTGGGCGGCGCTTTCGGTCTCTACGGCGCTCTCTTGCATGCGTTCAATCACTCGATTGCGAAATCGCTGTTGTTCTTCACTGCCGGCCATGTGCGCGAGAACTTTGGCACGTTGCGCATGGAACGCATACGCGGCATGGGGCGCGCCCTGCCCTGGGCCAGCGCTGCGCTGGTCATCGGCAGCCTGGCCATCGTGGGCCTGCCTCCCTTCGGGTTGTTCGTCAGCGAATTCCTGATCCTGACTGAGGCCTTCTCCCAGGCGCGATACGCGGTTGCCGTGCTCCTGTTGGCGGCGCTGTCGGTGGTGTTTGGCGCGCTGTTGTACCACTTCCAACGCATGCTGGCGGGCGACCCGGAATCCGCTCCTGCCAGCCCCAGGGTGCCAGCCGCCGATTTTGCGGTGATGGGCGTCTGCGCCGCATGTTTGTTGGTGCTCGGCA
The DNA here is from genome assembly GCA_035604095.1 of Terriglobales bacterium. GTDB lineage: Bacteria > Acidobacteriota > Terriglobia > Terriglobales > Acidobacteriaceae > JAHFUA01. The sequence goes on along the minus strand of DATNJE010000007.1, from coordinate 1,651 downwards.
TGCGCATTCCCAGCGCGTTTTCCAGCGTGCTGCGCGCAGCCATGGCGGTGCTGCAATGACGAGGCTCTCGACTGAGCAGCGCCCGGAGTCCGGCGTCAGCGACGCCTTCGCCCTGCTGTCCGGCAGCAACAATCGCCTGGTCTCCCTCTTCGGCAGCCTGGATGAAGACGGCACGCGGCGCGTTCACTACATGGTCGACGTGGAGAATCGCGAATACCGGCTACTTTCCACTGTGGTAACGGGGCCGATCCCATCCGCGACCCGTGTTAGCCCGGCTGCTACGTGGTACGAGCGTGAACTGCACGACCAATACGGAGTGGAGATCGAAGGACATCCCGATCTGCGGCCGCTCTTGCTGCATGAGAATTGGCCCGACGGCGTCCATCCCATGGTGGACGACACCAGCCATGTGCCCTGGGCGCAGCGGCAATACCCGTTCCTGAGAGTGCAGGGCGAAGGCGTGTGCGAGGTGCCGGTGGGTCCGGTCCACGCGGGCATCATTGAGCCCGGCCATTTCAGATTCAGCGTGGTCGGCGACACGGTGCTCCACCTGGAGCTGCGCCACTTCTATACCCACAAAGGGACGGAGAAGCTGTTCCAGGGCACTCCCGTCGGCAACGGTCCTATGGTGGCCGAATCGGTCTCCGGCGATAACTGCTTTGCCCACGCAGTGGCATACTGCCAGGCCGTCGAGAACGCGCTTGGGATATCCGTGCCACCGCGCGGCGAGGCGATCCGTCTCGTTGGCCTGGAATTGGAGCGCATGCTGGCGCACATCGCCGATGTCGGCGCTCTGTGCGGCGACGTCGGTTTCACTGTTCCCGCGGTCTACAACTCAAGGATCAAGGAGTCGCTGTTGCAAGCGTCCGCCAGATTGCTCGGCACGCGGTTCTGGAAAGGCGTGGCCGTCCCTGGAGGCGTGCAGCGCGACTTGTCCGCCGACAACGCCCGCGAACTCCGGGAGGCCGTCTCGTTCGCAGCCCGCGACTTCGCCGAGATGGCGGAGATCATCCTGGACACCCCATCGGTGCAGAATCTCTTTGAGAGCACCGGAATTCTCAGCGCCGATATTGTCCGGGAGATGGCGGTGGTCGGGCCAGTGGCGCGCGCCAGCGGCATTACATTCGACGTCCGCCGCGACCATCCCTACGGCCGCTACCGCGAGATCCCTTTGGAAGTTCCGCACTTCCATTACGGAGATGTCCTCGCCCGCGCCCGTATCCGCATCGAAGAAACCCGGATATCCGCCCGGTTGATCGAAGAGACCCTCGATGCCATGCCTGCTGGCGCCATTGGCTCGCCGTTCCCAGCGGAAAACGCAGGCGAGGGCTTCTCCGCGGTTGAATCGCCTCGTGGCGAACTTCTCTACTGGGTCCGCTTGCGGCAAGGACACATCGCGCGCTGCCACATCAAGTCGCCGTCATTCCAGAACTGGCCTGCACTTCCGCTAGCCATGCCAGGGAACATCATTGCCGATTTTCCGTTGATCAATAAAAGTTTCAACCTTTCCTACTCCGGGTGTGACCGATGATCTTTGATGTTGCCCAACGCAGTCTGCGCAGCGAAAGCGTGCTCCTCTCAGTCGACATGTTGCTTTGCAATGCCCAGGGTGGCCGAATGCCGGCGGTCGAGGCGCCACGGCTGAACCGCA
>DATNJE010000006.1:0-3089 GCA_035604095.1 Terriglobales bacterium | reverse complement strand
AAGGACGCGGAGACGGAAGGACACTCCAAGCGGGTCACGGCGTTCACCATCGCCATCGCGCGGGCCATGCGGCTGCCGGACGAGGAAGTGGAGTCCATCGCCCACGGCGCCTTCCTGCACGACATCGGCAAGATGGCCATCCCCGATTCGGTGCTGCGCAAGCCCGGACCCCTGACCCCGGACGAAGTCCTGATCATGCGCGAGCACTGCTTGCGCGGCTACCAGATGGTGTGCAAGATCCCTTTCCTGGCCGATGCCGCCGAGATCGTGTACGCTCACCAGGAGCGCTGGGACGGCACCGGATATCCGCGCGGCCTCAAGGGTGAAGAGATTCCGCTGGGGGCCAGGATCTTCTCCATTGCCGACACGCTGGACGCCATCACCTCCGACCGTCCCTACCGCGCCGCCCAGAGCTACCAGGCGGCACGCGATGAGATCGAACAATGGTCGGGACGGCAGTTCGACCCGGTGATTGTCAGGGTATTTCTAGCCATGCCGCAGAGTATCTGGGAAAGGGTACGCGTGCAGGTTCATTCTCAGGTATTCCGCGTCCCCGAGGTCCCGCAACTGGCCGGCGCCGGCAACCCCTAGCAGCGGCGAAACCGCGGCAGGCGGTATGAGGTATGAGTGGAAACGCTCAGCAGCCGGTCTCGAGAGAATCAGCGAGTTGATTGACCGCCGCCCGCAGGCGCTCCAGCTCGCGCTGGGTGTCGTTCCACTCGAATAGCGTGTCCGCCGGGTCGAAGTTGTCCGCCAGCCAGGCTAGCGCCTGCCGGCCGCGTTGGGTCAAGATCAAAGCTCCCAGGCTCGCTAAACCGAGTACGGTCAGAGGTAAGTACCATCTGCGCATGGCGCCGATCTCCTTCTCCGCACCCCCACTCGTATCATCGCATAGACGGCCCGGCGCCAGTAACGTTGTCAGCGGCCGAGGTGGTTACCAGAGCCGCTGTCCGCCGGGGCTGGATTTTCGCGGCGCGGGCAGCGTTTATGCCGCGGCTCACATCCAACTTGCATACACGTTCAATTTGCCTACATAGGGCAGTGATACGCGGAGAGGGCTGGCGAGCCACACCATAATGGTGCTGGCTGCAGCGGGAGCCAGCGCAGGACTGGGCGGCAGCCTCATCGCCGATCGCAATTTCGCGCTCGACAAAGGCACGTGGTTGGAAGTACAACTGGACCATCGCGGAACTCTGGCCGTGTTCTGAGGGGCTAGAGTCCGCGATTTCGTTTGTCCCAAAATGGGACTGATACCCGAAAGGGGCCGCAGAAACTCACACCGCCAGCTCCGCTTCGTCGAGGATTGATTCCACAACTCGGCCCGGAATTGCGTGTTTCTGGGACATAAGCCATCCCCGTTGGCGTGGAAGTTCACGTGCAGTGGTTACCGTGGACCACGAAAGTTAACAAAACTAACGGGCATCGACCTGCAGAACCAGTCGGACACGGTGCTAAGCTGAGGTTCCCGACTGGTTTCAACAACATGCGGCGTGGGGGGCCCACTCCTCTGTTAGTGAAACCACGCAGTTCGGAGTTCGCATGAAGGTATTGTTTAGTCCGCTTCCTGAGCCAAAGTCGCGCTGGACACTGTTTCTCAGCAGCTATAGTGTGCAGACAGTTGCGCTCCTCGTGGTGATCAACCTGAACCTGCTGTACCCAGCACGCCTGGACCTACCCCACCGCTACATGATCACCAATCTGGTGCCGTATGAGCCTCCGGTTCCGCAGACCCCGCAACCGGTGAATCCGCACCTGGCGCCAAAGATAATTAAGCCGATAGCGGAGGAGCCGCAGTTGACGGCGAGCCTGACGCTGCCACCGCTCCCCAAGCCGAAGAAGCGTGAAGCCGAAGTGCAGGCGCCAGAACTGAAGAACTCCGCTGTGCGTCTTCCGCAATTGCCCGCGGAGCGCCCGGTAGTCAAGGCGATTGCGACCAACATGTTCTCCACCGGCAGTTCGGCCATGCCCACCACCAACCGTCCGGCATCGCAGGTGCAGACCGGCGGTTTCGGCGATCCCAACGGCGTGCCCGCGCGCGACAGCAACGGACGTGGGGTGAACATCAACGCCTTCGGCGCCTGGGAGTTGCCCTCAGGTCCGGGACGCGGCAACGGCACGGGCGGGGCCAACGGGGTTCCCGGCGTGGTGGCCAGCGCGGGATTCGGGAATGGAGTGGCCGTGGGCGTTCCCAAAACCGGAAACAGTGGCAGCGTGAAAGCGGCCGGCTTCGTCGATTCCACCCCGGCGCCGGACGCGCAACCCAAGAAGGTTGCGGCCAAGGAGCCACCTACTACTCCGGTCGAGATCCTGTCCAAGCCGAAACCGAAATATACCGAGGAAGGCAGGAAGCTGAAGATCGAAGGCGAAGTTCGCCTGGAGGTGCAGTTCACGGCCACCGGCGCAGTACGCGTGATCCGCGTGGTGCAGGGATTGGGGCATGGGTTGGATGAGCAGGCAGTGCGCGCCGCCGAGCAGATCAAGTTCAAGCCCGCGCAGCGCGAGGGCCAGTCGGTGGATTCAAACGCCACGTTGCATATCATTTTCCAGTTGGCGTAGCGGGAGCTTCAGACCGCTCGAGAACGAGAACCGAGGACGTTATGCGCAGAACAGTGTGGGGTATCACGAGTTTGTGGTTGCTGGCTGTAGCGGCGCCAGCGTGGGCCGGGGCCAGCCAGCCGAATTCCTTCGACCAGGTGGTCAGCCGCATCAACCAGCGGGAGACGCAGTTCGCGCAGAACATGCGCAACTACTCTCCCATGGTGGAAACTTATATCCAGGACATGAAGCCGGATGCCGAATTGGGCGAAGTGCCCGCCGGCGACACCTATTTTCTGGGGCGGCTGGACCTGAGCCGCGGCACCAGCACGGCCAGCTTCGTTCCCGACCACACCGGCTGGCTGCACCGCCTGTTCGGGCCGCTGGCGGCCATGAAATATAACGCCGCCGGCTTCGCCGTGGTCTCTCCCGATGAGGGCGAACTGGACCCCGCGCATTACGACTTCACCTTCGTGCGCCGCGAGTTCCTGGGCGAGGTGCGCTGCCTGGTGTTCGACGTAGTGCCCCGCAGGAACACCGGCCAGGGGCGCTTC
>DATNJE010000005.1:0-7398 GCA_035604095.1 Terriglobales bacterium | reverse complement strand
CAGATGATCACGATCTCCCGCTGGATTCTGCCCGTGACTTCGGCGGAGTCCGCCCGCACCAGCACGTCCACCTCGCTGCGCACGCCGAACTCGGGCAGGTAGATGCCGGGCTCGATGGAGAAGCAGGTGTTGGGCAGGATGATGCGCTCGTCGCGGGTTTCGAGGTTGTCCATGTTGGGTCCGTTGCCGTGCACCGAAGTGGCGATGGAGTGGCCCGTCCGGTGGATGAATTGCGGCCCGTAGCCGGCGCGCGTGATGTGCTCGCGGGTGGCTTCGTCCACCTGCCAGCCGGCAATGGGGCGTCCCATGGCCATGGCGTTCTGCACCGTTTTGACGCCCACATCGCGCGCCCCGCAGACCACCTCGAAGATCTGCCGGATGCGGTCGTTGGGCGCCTTGCCAACGAAGCCCGTCCAGGTGATGTCGTAATAGACGGCGCCCGGCGTCTGCAGCTTCCCCCAGATATCGAGCAAAACGAAATCACCCTCGCGGATCGGCTTCGAAGATTCAGCCGTGGGCGAGTAATGCGGGTTGCCGCTGTTAGCGTTCACCGCGACGATCGGCGGATCGTTCTCGTTGGTGAGGCCGTCGCGGCGGAAGGCTTCGTCGATCCATTGCTGGATCGCGAACTCGTCGGCGCCTTTCCCGTTGCGCACGCGGCGTCCGATCTCCCGGAAGGCTTCCTCGGTGATGCGGTCGATGGCGTCGCGCGCGGCGAAGTGCGAGCGCACCTGCTCGTCGGTCCAGGTGGCCTCGAAGCGCGAGACCAGGTCGCCCGAGCTGACAATCTCCTTGCCGAAGCTGCGCACCAGCTCGATGGTGCCTGCATCCACCAGCCCGATGTAGGGAATCTGGTTGTTGGGCGAATACTGCATGGCCAGGGTGCGGCAGGGCGCGACCATGGAGCGCAGGCCGTCCTGCTGCTCCTTCCAGGAGGAGTACTCGATTTTGCGTCCGGGGAGCGAGTCGAGGTGCCCGGCCTCGATGCGGTGCACCAGCTTCGCCGGCTCGCCCTGCGCGGGGATCAGGTAATACCAGCGCCGGGTCACGAACAGGCTCTCCGGCAGGCCGAGCACGCGATAGGCGATGGGATCGCGATGATGGTGGTCGTAGAACAGCCAGGCGTCGAACCGCTGTTCGCGCAGGGCTGCTTGGATGTCCTGGAGGTTCATGCGCAAGAAGTCTATTTAATCACAGCGGAGCACTTTCGGGGGACTCGGACGACGATTCGGCGGCACGCGGACGCCAGCGATATCCCCAGAAAGTTCTGTCATCCTGAGCGACCGAGGGCTCCCGCGCGCTTCGACCGGGGTCCCCAGCACGCCCGCTTTTTGGCGTGCTGGGGTGGGAGTAGCGCGGGAAACGGCCGCGAAGGATCTTGGTTCCTTGACCCAATGTTTCACTCTCTGCGTGGGCGAGACGCCCACGCGACAGCCGCCGGGACGGCGGCGCTACTTCTGCGCAAGGACGGCACACCCGCTCCTAGTGCGATAATGGCTTCGCTCACCAAATTGGAGGACACATGCCCATCAGCGAACTGCTGTTGCTCGAATTTGATGACGAGATGAAGAAGACACGCACGACGTTGGAGCGGGTTCCAGCCGACAAGCCCGACTTCGCTCCCCATCCCAAGTCCATGCCGCTGGGCAAGCTGGCGCCCCATGTGGCTCAGCTCGCCGGCTTCGGAATAACCGTTTTGACTGCTCCAGGGCTGGACTTTGCCGCGGGCAGTTACAAGCCGGTGCCGCTGGAGTCGGCGGCGCAGCTCGTCAAGCTGTTCGATGACGGCGCGGCCAAGGTCCGCAGTGCCCTTGCCGCCCTGCCGGACGAGGCCTGGAAGCAGAACTGGAAGCTCTCGTTCGGCGGCAAGACCATCTTCGAGGGAACACGCTTTCTTGCCTACCGGCAGATGTTCCTCAACCACATCGTGCATCACCGCGCCCAGCTCGGCGTTTACCTGCGTTTGAACGGCCAGCCGGTGCCGTCAATCTACGGCCCGTCGGCGGATGAGACGCTGGGCTTCTGATTCTGTGCTGCCGACAGCACGCGGGCCCTCGTCGCGGCTGGCAGCGTCTCGCATGCCGTGCGCAGCACCAGTCGCGGGGCGCGGTCGCGGATGCGGAGCAAATAGGGCACGGTCGTCTTGGGATCGGCCTTGGCAGCTTCGCGCAGCAGCCATCCCAGGCCCTTCTGCACCATGTCGTCCTGGTCGGCGAGCAGGGCTTCCGAGATGCGGACGATCTCGGGAAAGAACATCTTCTGCCGTGCGGCGCGGATGAGCGATACAGCGGCCGCGCGCCGGCGCCAGCGATTCTTCGACCTGGCCCAGCGCAGGGCGCGAGCCGTGCGGCGATGGTCGGCGGCGACCATCGGGCCGATCAGGTAATGCACCAGCCCATCGTGGTCCGCCCAACTCGTGACGCGATCGAGCCAGCTCTCGAATAGCCTGAACTCCCGCGCGCCGAACTTAGCAACAGAATTCTCCAGCAGCAGTACGGCGAAGACCTTCTCTTCGAGCACATCGCCAGTAAAGAGCCGGTCCGCCACCTGCACCAGGGATTCGAGGCTGTCCGTCTTCTGGATATCGCGGCTGGTTTTGCGAGCGAAGCGGCGCAGATCGGCGGTTCGCCATCCGTGCGAGCGGATTTCTTCCTTGAAAAACCACTGCACCCCCTGGGCATGCTCGCGCGAGCCGCCGCGGCGGAGAGCGGTCCTGATTTGTCGCACCCAGTCGTTCGCGCTCGTCACTCTGCGCCTTTAGCCTCCGACCCTTCTGCGAAGAACGGCGCCCACTGCTCGCGGCGCGGCGCCGGCGTCACCAGGCTGACCAGCACCAGCGCCAGCAGCGAAGTGATGACGGCCGGGAAGATGGCGTCGTGCGCCAGCCAGTTCGCGGGCAGCAGCGGAACACCGCCGCGCTGCGCGATCAGTTGCTGCACGTTCCAGAAAATGGTGACGGCGGTTCCCAGGATAATCGACGTGACGGCCGCGGCTGCGGTCACGCGCTTCGAGAAAAACGCTCCCATCACCACCGGGGTGATCGCTGCCGAGTAGATGGTGTAGGCGTAGAGCGCCATGGCCAGGATCGACGTCCACACCACGCCCTGCAGTAACGCAAAGATCCCCAGAGCTACGATGATGAGACGCGAAACCAGCAGCACGCTGTGGTGCGAGGCGTTCTTATTGATGAAGCGGGTGTAGACGTCGTTGACCAGGTTGGTGGCCGGCGAGAACAGGTAATTGTTGCCCGTGGAGATCACCTTGGAGAAGACCGCGCCCATCAGCAGTGCGCCGATGAACGGCGGCAGCCCGTGGCGCGCGGTGAAGGGGATGGTCTCGCGCGGGCGGGCGGACAGTTCCGGGTTGTGCAGGAACATCGCGGCGCCCAGGACGGCGATGGCAACGACCAGGGTCTCGAGCACAAAGGTGCCGATGATCCAGCCGACCACGGCGGTGCGCGCGTCTTTCGGCGTCTTGGCCGAGAAAAATTTCTGGTACATGCTCTGGTTGCCGAGCATGAGCAGGAAGGTCGGCAGGAAAAACTCCCAGGCCTTGGTGAAGGCCGTGGCTGTGCCCTGGTTCACACCATGGACGAAGCCGAAGCGTCCGAACCACTGGAAGTATTCCGGCGGCAGAGCGGCGTGCAGTCCTGCCGATCCGCCGACACGATGGAGCAGCACGGGAACCGCGATGCACGAGGTCACGGTGATCAGCAGGCCGATCAGCAGGTCCATGTAGGCGACCGAGGCCATGCCGGCGAGCGCGGTGAAGACGATGACAAACGTCGCGATGATGATCATCCCCAGCGCGTGGGCGTTTTCCGGCGCAAAGCCGAAGGTCTGCACCGCGACTTGGTCGAGCCCGGGAAAGATGAGGTGGAGAATGTCGCCGCCGCCTTTGAACTGGTAGGAAGTGATCGCCGTGTAGGCGAACAGGATGGCGATGGTGCCGAGCACGCGCGCGGCGGTGTGATAGCGCGTCTCGAGCAGGTCGGGAATGGTGAACTGCGCGAACTTGCGAGCGCGTGGCGCGACAAAATAGATGATCAGCAGGCCGGCCCATCCGCCCGCCGGCTGCCACAGCGCGGCAAAGCCGTTCTTGAAGGCGTTCTCCGCGCCGGCGAAGAGCGAGCCCGCGCCGATCCACGAGGAAAGCAGCGTGAAGATCAGGACGACGGCGGGCAGCGAGCGTCCGGCGACCAGGAAGTCGGCCTTGGTCTTGACCGTACGCATGCGGTTTAGGCTGACCGCCAGCAGCGCCGCCACGATGATGGCAAGAACGATGATGTAGAGATTCATTTTTAGTACTCGGTACTCGGTACTTAGTACTCAGAGCCGGAGTGAGTGATTCGACGGCGCACTTCATCGGCTGATATCCCTGCGACGCGAATCACTTTATTTCGGCTGGTCTCACCCGCGGCTATGGTAACGGAGGAGCGCGGCACTTTCAAAAACTCCGCCAGAAACTCGATGCAGGCTTGGTTGGCGCGGCCTTCAACCGGAGGCGCGGTCAGCGCGATCTTGAGCGCGTCGCCGATCTCGCCGACGATGGCGCTCTTGCGGGAACGGGGCTGCACGCGTACGGCGAACGTCGTGCCCTGCGGCGTATCGCGGATCACAATCACTTCGGCGGCCTCGCCCCGAAGATGGCGGTGCCCACGCGCACGCAGGTCGAGCCTTCTTCGATGGCAACCTCGAAATCGTGCGACATGCCCATGGAAATCGTGCTCATGCTGATGGCGGGAAGCTTGCGGCTGGCGATCTGGTCGCGCAACTCGCGCAGCCGGCGGAAGTATGGCCGCGCCGCTTGCGGATCTTCCATGAATGGCGGGATGCTCATCAGTCCGCGAAACTCGAGATGTTCGAGGCGCGGCGCGCCTGAGAGCAGCGCTTCGAGTGCGGGCGAATCCGGAGCCACGCCGCTCTTCGCGTCCTCGCCGCCGACATTGATTTCGATCAGGATGGGCAGGCGCTTGCCGGCGGCCGCGGCATTCAGCTTTTCCGCCAGGTGCAAAGAATCCACGGAATCAATCCCGGCAAAAATCTGCGTGGCTTTGGCGGCCTTGTTGGATTGCAGGTGGCCGATCAGGTGGAACTCGATGCCCGGCAGATTAGCGAGCGACGGCGCTTTTTCCGCGAATTCCTGCACGCGGTTCTCGCCGAACAGGCGCGCACCGGCGGCATAGGCGTGGCGGATGATCTCGGGCGGGAAGGTTTTCGTCACCGCCATCAGCGCGATCTCATCCGGACGACGGCCGGCCCGGCGGGCAGCCTCGGCGATGCGCTGACGCACCTGGGCGAGATTGTCGGCAATCGACACTCTTTCAAAGATAAACGCAGAGGGCAGGTCGGCTATTGGCTCTTGGCTATTAGCTAAAAGCCAAAAGCCAAAAGCCAAGAGCGCGAGTCGCACCCGCGGTCACATAATCGCCGTCGGCGGTGCGGGTTCGTCGGGGCTGCCTGCACTCGCGAGCGGCAGCTTGACCATGACCGCAATCAGCGCGGCCAGTCCGATCAGGCCGGAAATCCAGGCATTCCCTGGCGAGAGCTGGAACAACTGGGCGGCGCCGCCATGCGACAGCTTCTGCGCGATGATGGCGGCGATCACGATGCCGCACAGCGCCTCGCCCGCAATCAGGCCGGACGCGGTGAGCACGCCGGCGTTATCCACGCGAGCTTTCTGAGCGTCGTTCAGGCCGCGGCGGTCGCGCAGCACGTCGGTGATCCAGCGGATGACTCCGCCGACGAAGATGGCGAAGGTCGTTTCCAGCGGCAGATACATGCCGACGGCGAACAGAATGGGGCTGCGCACCTGCACCAGGATTGCCGCGAATCCCAGGAAGATGCCGACCACTACCAGCGGCCACGCCATGTTGCCGCCGACGATGCCTTGCGCCAGCATCGCCATCAGTCCGGCTTGCGGCGCCGAAAGCGCGGCGCTGCCGAAGGTGTAGGCCTTGTGCAGCATCATCAAGGGGAAGAACAGCACCATGCTGGCGACGACAATGCCGAGCAGGTCGCCGATCTGCATCTTCGAGGGCGTGCCGCCCAGGATGTGTCCGACTTTCAGATCCTGCAGCATCTCACCGGCGACGGCGGAAGAAACGCACACGACCGCAGCCACGCCCAGCACGGCGGCCACGCCGCTCGGTCCTTTGACGCCCATCGCCACCATCAAGAGCGCGGCCACCACCAGCGTGCACAGCGTGAGGCCTGAGACTGGATTGTTCGAGGAGCCGATCATCCCGCACAGGTTGCCGGAGACGGCGGCGAAGAAGAAGCCGAGGATGATCATGACGATGGCCGCGACCACCGCGCCCGGCAGCGTGCCCGCGAAATAGAAGTAGAGCGCGATCATGCAGAGGAAGACGGCGGCGATTCCGGCGAAGACGACTTTCGCGTTCAAGTCACGCTCGGTGCGGTCGGTGACCGCCTGATGCGCAGTGGCGGATTTCTTCAAGTCGTGGATGGCGCGTTTCATGCCGAGGCCGAGCTGGGCGCGCATGCGGAACAGGGTGAATCCTGCGCCTACCAGCATTCCGCCCACCGCGATGGGCCGCACGATGGAGTACCACATATTGAAGGCCAGCGCACTCCAGCTCATGGTGGTTCCAGGCGGAAGGTTGGCTTGGATCCCAGGTCCAAGGAAATAGACGAGGAGCGGCACCAGCAGTCCCCACGCCAGCACGCCGCCGGCGAAGTTGAGCGCGGCCAGGCGTGGTCCGATGATGAAGCCCACTCCGAGATAAGCCGGGCTGATGGCCGGCGTGGAAAACGTAGTCAGGCCGCCTGTCGCGACCATGGGTGCGCTGGCGCTGCGCCCGATGCGCAGGCCGTTCAGCATCGCCGGTATCTTCACCAGCACCGTGCGCGTGTACCAGAACAGGTTGATCTGCGAGAGGAAGTACATAACGGCGCCGAATCCCATGTTGGCGAACAGGATCTTGGCGGCGCGGGCGCCCTGCTGGCCAGCCTTGTGGATCTCCGAGGCGGCCACGGATTCGGGAAACGGCAGCTCCGGATCCTCGACCATCACGCGGCGGAGGAGGGTGACGAACAGGATGCCGAGCGTCCCGCCCACGGCCATCAGCGCCACCGACGGCCAATAGGCGTGTTCCATGTCAAACACCGGCCAAACCCCAGCCATCACGAACGCCGGGATGGTGAACACCGCGCCCGCGGCCACCGACTCTCCGATGGAACCGATCGTTCGGGTGATGTTCTCCTCGAGGATCGAGCCCTTGACCAGGCGCAGGAGCGACATGCCGATGACCGCCGCAGGATAGGTGGCGGCGATGGTCATGCCCGCTTTCAATCCCAGATAGGCGTTGGCGAAGCCGAGGATGGCGGTCAGCGGCAGGCCGATCAGCACCGCCCGCAGCGTGAACTCCTTCATGTC
>DATNJE010000004.1:0-9919 GCA_035604095.1 Terriglobales bacterium | reverse complement strand
GTGGTCAGCAGGCCGTATTGGGTGTCGCTGAACTTGAACTCCGCCTGCACCAGCGGCTGCACCGCGAACAGCACCGAGCGGTCGATGTAATTGACGAAGTTGATCGCCGTCAGCAGCGCCAGCGTGGCCAGGGGATAGGTTGTTCGCGCCATCCGGTCGCGCGACTATACCATGCGGTCGTTAGTCGTTGGTCGTTGGTCGTGGTCGTTAGCGGTCTGGCGTCTCCATCTCCCCCTACAGGTAACTTTAGTGCAGGATGGAGCAAGAATATTTCTTGACATGAGGATAGCAATATAGGAATACTATACTGCAATATAGGAACCCTCTATGGCAATGGTCAAGCGTGTACGGGCCAACATTGCGCGCGGCAGCACGGAATTGGTCATCCTCAGCCTGTTGGCGGAACAGCCGTTTTACGGTTTCGAAATCTCCCGACAAATCGAGGAACGAACCGAGGGTGCCCTTCGCTTTGAACTGGCTTCTCTCTATCCCATGCTTTATGACCTTGAAAGGCGCGGCTTGGTCAAAGGCCGCTGGCAACCTAGCAGCACCGGCCGCGACCGTCGCTACTATTCGCTCACACCCACCGGCAAGACACAACTTGCACCCCTGCGGCGGGAATGGCGCTCCTTTTTCCAGGCCATCGACTGCCTGGCCGGAGTAAACGATGCCTGATTGGAATGCATTGGTCCGGGAGCGCTTGGGGGCAAGGGATACGCCCTCCATTGAAGAGACGGAAGTCATCGCGGAGTTGGTTGGCCATCTGGAAGATGTCTATGAGGAACTGCGAAGCAAGGGAATGTGCGATTCCGATGCCATCGGCCAGGCCCTCGGAGACATGGCGAAGTGGCGTGGGCTGGCCAGGAGAATCCGCCGCGCGAAAGACGGGAAGGAAACCATGAACCATCGGACAAAGACACTGTGGCTGCCGGGCCTAATCGGCCTGACCGCTTCCATGGTTTGGCTGATGATCTTGCGGCGAGCGAGCCTTAAACCAAGCCTGCCTGGACCATGGCTACACGCGGGACTCGCGTTCATGCCGTATCTTGTTTGGCTTATTACGCAGCCCTTGTTTGGCGCCACTGGAGCTTATCTGTCGCGTCGCGCGGGAGGCGAACGTCTAACCGAACTCACTGCGAGCTTGTTTCCCTCGATCGTGATGCTCGGGGTGTGGCTGGTATTGGTGGCATACATTGTTGTCGAAAGATATTCGCATGTCTCGCACCAGTGGCCTTTGGTTTTCGCCGGCACGCTCGCCTGGTCCATCCTTCCCGGATTGTCGCTGCTGCTGGGGAGGTTTCTCTACCTAAAAACGCAGAACTTTGCCAAGTCATAACCGGGATTCCAGATTCAGGACGAGGCGAGCGACGTCCAGACTTCCAACTGCTCGAACCAGACTCACTGCTTCCTTCTCGAATACAACTTCTTCAGCTCCTGCACGTGACCGCGATGCAGCGCCGAGTGCCGCAGTTCTTCCGCGATCTCGTCCAGCACCCGCCCCGGCTTCCAGGGAAACACTATCTCTTCGGAGAAACGGGCTGGGGGCAGGCCGGCGATCTCTGCGTTAGTGATGCCGCGTATGCGGTCGGCGAACTGCACGTTCTCGCCCACCGTGAACCTCGGCTCATACCAGACCCCGGGATTAGCCGCCAGCTTTTGCACCACGGGATCGGTCTCCCATCCCAGGCAGTAGAGCTTCTCCTGGTTGGGCTGGCGCAGGATCATGGCGTGCACAAGCGCGTAGCGCCATTCGATGACGTGCCGCACGTGCCAGCCGATGGAGTGCAGGTTCGGGTCCGGCTGCCAGGTGAAGGCTTCGGGTGAAACCTGCACGAACTCGCGCAGCAGACGGTCCCACTCGTCGTTGATCTGCTCCAGCACGAAAGCCAGCACTTCTTTCATTTCTCTTTCCTCGCGGTTTCCCGGCCGTCGGGACGCGGCCAGCGTGCCTCCACCACCGTGCCGATGCCGCCGCGCGGACGGAACTCGCCCCGCACCACCGCCCACACCGGATGCGCCGCCCGCACCACGTCTTCCAGAACGCGGTTGGCCACGTTCTCCTGGAAGATGCCCAGCTCGCGGTAGGCGAGCAGGTACTCCTTGTAGGACTTCAGCTCCAGGCAGCGGCGGTCGGGCATGTAGCGCAGGGTGATGACGCCGAAATCCGGCAGCCCCGTTTTGGGACACACGGCGGTGAACTCGGGCGCGTCGATCACGATCTCGTAGGCGGGAAACTGGTTGGGCCAGGTCTCGAGCTGGGGGAGGCGCGCGTTCAGCCCGGAGCGCGCGTGCTCGGGGGTGTAGGAGGGCTTCTTCGGCATGCGGCAATTGTATGGCAGCAGGCCGTTGGTCCGATCACCGACCTTCGGACAACCGCCGACTTTTTTCCCCGGCGACTGTTCCCTTCCGCCAGATTGGCGCATCTAAATGATATACAGCGAAGTTCCGCCAACACGCCTTTTGCGGCGCGCATTTCTGTCCCGCGGGGGGTAACATTTGTCATTGGCGGCGGTCTATACTGGGAGGTTGGTTGGGCGTTCAACATGTAATCATCGGAGAGGCGCGGCCGTTGGATTTCCTGCATAGCAAGCGGCTGATGTTGATCGTAGCCGGGGCGGCGGTATTGGTCATCCTGCTGGCGGCCTTCGCTTCCCTGCGCGGCAACGAGGTGCCGGTGCGGGCCGACCAGGTAGTGCGCGGGAACATCACCAACATCATCGCCACCAACGGCAAGGTGTGGCCACTGGACAACTTCGAGGCCCACGCTCCCGCCGCCACCACGGTGCGCCGGATTCTGGTGCACGAGGGCGACCGGGTAAAAGCCGGGCAGTTGCTGCTGCAGCTCGATGACGCCGATGCCCGTACCCAGGCGTCCCGGGCCTGGGCGCAACTGAAGGCGGCGCACGCCGATCTGCACTCCATCGAGGCGGGCGGGACCCGTGAAGAAGTTCTCAACACGCAATCCGAGCTGGTGAAGGCGCGCGCCGAGCTGGAGGCCGCCCACCGCAATCTCGCGGTGCTGCAGCAACTGGAGCAGCGCGGCGCCGCTTCCGCCGCCGAGGTCGCGGGGGCGCGCCATCGTGTCCAACTCGCCCAGGAAGAGGTCAACCTGCTCGAGCAGAAGGAGACCTCGCGCTACTCGCGGCCGGAAATCGCCAAGGTCAAAGCCGGGCAAACGGAAGCCGAGACCGCTTACCAGGCGGCCGAGGGCACGCTACTGCAGTCCAACGTGCGCGCCCCGCGCGAGGGCATCGTGTACTCGCTGCCGGTGCGCGTCGGGGCCTTCGTCAATCCTGGCGACCTGCTGGTGCAGGTGGCCGACCTGCACACCGTGCAGGTGGTCGGCTTCGTGGACGAGCCCGAGATCGGGCGCCTGGCTCCCGGCCTGAAGGTCGGCGTCACCTGGGACGCGCTGCCCGGGCGGGTTTGGCAGGGGAGCATCACGCGCATTCCCACCACCGTCTCCCAGCTCGGCACGCGCACCGTGGGCGACGTCACCTGCACAGTGGACAACCACGACCTCAAGCTGTTACCCAACGTCAACGTGACCGTCACCATCACCACCACCCAGGAAAACAACGTGCTGACCGTGTCGCGCGAAGCCATCCGCCAGGATGACGGCAAACGGTACGTGTACGAGATCGTCAATGGCGAGCTCAAGCGCCGCGACGTCACCACCTCGGTTTCCAATCCCACGCGCATCGAGATCACCAACGGCCTGCCCGACGACGCCTGGGTCGCCCTCAGCGCGGTCGATAACCATCCGCTGACCGACGGCTTGGCGGTGCGGGTGGTGCAGCGCTGATGCGGTTTCGCTTTCTCCCGGTCCTCGCCTTGCTGTTCGGAGTGCTGACGGCAGTCTCTGCCGCGGCCGAGCCCGCATCGCCGGCCGAGCTGCTTTCGGTGGGACGCGTGGATGACGCCCTGCGTGCGCTCCACGACCGTGTCCAGGCCGCGCCCAACGATGCCCAAGCCTACAACCTGCTCGCCCGCACCTACTTCTACATGGGACGCTGGGAGGAAGCCGCCGCGGCCGCCGAGCGCGCCGTGGCTCTCGAACCCTCGGCCAGCGACTACCAATTGTGGCTGGGACGGGCTGTGGGCGAGAAAGCCGCGCATGCCAGCTTCGTGACCGCGGTGCGTATGGTTCCGCGCATCCGCGGCGCCTTCGAGCGCGCCGTGCAACTCGACGGCTCCAACGCCGCCGCCCGCACCGATCTCGCCGAGTTCTACATGGAAGCTCCCAGCTTTCTCGGCGGTGGCAAAGACAAAGCCCTGGCTCAGGCCGCAGCGCTCGCTTCCCAGGACGAGGCCGCCGCCCACTGGATCAAGGCGCGGCTGGCCGAGCGCGGCAAGCAGTTCGACAGCGCCGAGCGGGAGTATCGCGCGGCCGTGGCCGCCAGCCCGCATCCCGGCGGGCGCTGGCTCGATCTCGCCGGCTTCTACCGCTCCCACGAACGCCTCGACCAGATGGAAGACACCGTCAACAAGGCCGTCGCCGAAGGCATCTGGCAGAGCACCGTCCCCTACGAAGCCGCCATGCTGCTGTTCCAGGCCGGCAGGAATTTTCCCGGCGCCATCGAGCTACTGCAGAAGTACCTCGCGAATGGATCGCAACCCGAGGCCGCGCCCGCCTATCATGCCCACTATCTTCTGGGGCAGATCTTCGAGAAGCAGGGAAACCGTCCGGCGGCCGCCGCCGAATATCGCACCGCGCTTTCGCTCGCCCGCGAATTCGACCCGGCGCGCAGTGCGCTTGAGCGCGTGGCGCCGTAGAAAGTACCCAGTACCCAGTGCCGAGTAAAGCTGCTCTTGGCTCCTGGCTTGGCTCTTAGCTTCCGCGGTGCTCGCTTGGTACTTGATACTTGGTACTTCGTACTCGCTTGGTACTCGCTACTGCCCCTGCTCTATACTCCCCATTCGACCAAAACCATCCAAGGTGAGCCATGAAACTCCTTCGCTGGAACATCGTTCTCGTCCTGCTCGTGTCCTGCGCGTGTGCCGAGCCGCTTCCCTTCCGCAAGGCTGTCGAGCTGGCCGCCAAGCGCAGCGCCGTGCTCAGCGCCACCGACCAGGTGCGCGCCCATCAGGCCTATCTCGAGGCCGTGCGCATGTACATCCCGCAGTTGATCGTGGGCTCGGGCCTGGCCAAGTCCTGGGGATTCCCGCTGAGCATCGAGGGCTCGGCGCCGACCGCAATCAGCGTGAACACGATGGGATACCTCATCAATCCCGCGCAGCGTGACTTCGTGCGCGCCGCACGCACCGAGTGGGATGCCACCGTTTTCAGCAGCGAGGATCGCCGCCAACAGGCCATTCTGGAGACCGCCGTCACCTATACCCAACTTGACCGGCTGGTCACGGCGCTCCACCTGCTCCGCGAGCAGGAGCAGGAAGCCGTCCGCGCCGAGCAGATCGCCACCGAGCGGGTGCAGGCGGGGGTCGAACCCCAGCTCGAACTCACCCGCGCCAAGCTGGCCAGCGCGCGTGTGCGCATGGGCATCGCTCAGGTTGAGGGCAATGTTGACGTCCTGCGCAACCTGCTGGCGCAGCTTGCCGGGGTGTCCGCGGCAGGGATCGAGACCGTCACCGAGTCGATCCCGCAGCTTCCCGAGGTCAGCCAGAGCGACGATCTGGCTGCCAAAAGCGCGTCCGCCAGCCCGGCCGTCAAGCTGGCCTTTGCCCAGGCCGACGCCAAGCAGCTCCGCGCCAGCGGCGAGCACAAGCAGTCCCGGCCGTCGGTGGACTTCGTCGGCCAATACGGCCTGCTGACCACGTACAACAACTACCAGGAATTCTTCAAGCAGTACCAGCGACACAACGGCACCGTTGGTGTGGCCATCCGCTTTCCGTTCTTCAACATGTCGCAGCGGGCGCGCGCCGGCGCCGCCGACGCCGAAGCTGTCCAGGCCAGCCACCAGGCCGAAGAGGTGAAGAACAAAGTCTCGAATGAGACACGCAAGCTGCAGCGCCAAGTGGCTGAGCTCGCCGCCGCGCGCGAGGTCGCTCGCCTGGAATACCAGTTAGCCCGCGCCGACGTGGACGCCGTCCAGACCAAGCTCCAGGCCGGAACCGCGACGCTGCGCGACGAAGCCAACGCCCGCCTGGCCGAGGGCCAGAAGTATTCCGCGTACCTCGACGCCAGTTACCTGGTGGAGCAGTCTCAGATGCAGCTTCTGCGCTCGACCGGCGAGTTGGAGAAGTGGGCGCTGGCGCAGCAATGATGATCTACACCGATTGGATGTATTGGGCAATCGCCGCCGCCGCGGTGGCCTGCACCTACGGAGTGGTACGCGCTGACTTCCGCCGCCGCGGTTTATTGCTGCGCCCGCTTCTCATGACGCTCGTCCTGGACGCTGCCCTAATCGGCAGCGGAGAACTTCTCTCAGACTGGCTCCACATCTCTGCGTTTTTCCTGGGGGTTGTGCTGGCGGGAGTTCTAATGGCGCTCGCCTGCCGACAGTCGGTCCTGGTGTTGCTAGACGTTGCCGCGGCGGCGTTCGCTCTCCTCGCTTCGATCACTTACCTGGTCATTTTGCTGGCGGAACCACGCTTCTTCACGGTGTCAAGGGGCATAGGCGCTGTCGTGAGCTTCATCGCCGTTTACTGGCTCTGGCAGGAGGGACGCCGCTCGGTGCAGTGGCAGCGACCGCGTGGAATCGTCTTCGGGGAGTTCCTCGTCCTCGGGGGGGGTGCGGCGTTGCTCGAGGTTCTTCTTGGTCGTGGCCCGCGCTCCGTAACCGCTGAAGCCGCGGCCCTGATTTCTATCGCGAGCGGCGCCATCCTCCTCACCATCATCGTTCCCCGTTTCCTGCGCACGCGCGAAGAGCACCGCATCATCGCGGATGTCACCGCCACCGGCGAATCCCTCCAGCCCGAGTACACGCCGGCGACCCCGGAATGCCCTCATCCTGAACTGTGGAAGATGTACGACTCGATGAGCGCCGAGGTCGAAGTGCTCGACTTCCTTCGGCAACTGGTCATCACCCTCAAGCCCAACCTGGTGGTCGAGACCGGGACGTTCATGGGCGTTAGCACCCTCGCCATCGCTGAAGGCCTGAAGCAGAACGGCTTCGGCCGGGTCATCACCGTGGAATTCGACCCCAAGGTTTTCGCTAAGGCGAAGGAGCGCATCGACGCCTCCGGGCTCGGGCCGTGGATCGACGCCCGCAACCAGTCCAGCCTTGACCTGCAAGTTGAGGGCACGATCGACCTGCTCTTCAGCGACAGCGACATCCATGTGCGTGAGCGCGAGGTGCGGCACTACCTGACCCAGATCTCGCCCACCGGCCTGATCCTGATCCACGACGCCAGCTCGCTGCAGAAGGTGGTGCGCGAAGCCGCCCTGCGCCTGGAAGCCGAAGGCCTGATCTCGGTGGTCCTGGTCCCCACCCCACGCGGGCTGGTGGTGGCGCAGAAGCGCTCCGGCCGCAAGTAAGCATTCCGGAATCACAACGATTTACCCAGCCTTACAAATCATTACATTTCCCGGCGCCGCGTCCGTGTTTAACCCAGCAGAAGTGGCAGGCGTTGAGACGACCGTCCGGCGAGAAACCAACCGACGGTCGGAGGTGAGGGAGACTATGAACAATTGGAAGAAAGTAACGTTAGTCTTTGTTCTAGTCCCTGGTGGTAGGGCTCTGTGGCGGTGCTTGGGCGCAGGATGTGAACCATCGCGACGGGTCCTGGGGCGGCTACTACGCCAGCGGACCCCACGCCTACGGTGCGAACGAGGGCTACGGCTGGTACAACTATGCCCACCAGATCGGATACGACGACGGGGTGAACGATGGCCGCATCGACCGGCGCTTCAACCGCGGATATCGTCCGGAGCGGGACGGCAAATTCAAGCACGCCGATCACGGCTACGACCACAACTACGGCAACAAGGGCGCCTATCGGGAGGCGTATCGCGACGGATACCTGGAGGGCTACCGAAGCGGCTTTGGACGATGGTAGGCAGCGCAAATCCGCGCTTGGCCAGGGCCGCCACCGAGGCGGCCTTTGGTTTTCCCTCAGGCGCCACATGGAGGTCACGTTACCTTTAGGAACCCCGATGACTTAAGGTATCTGGATGCGATGGGCGCGGAGAGGGTTTAGTGGTATGGCAACAATTTGAAAGGTGGATTGCCAACGCTAGAGGGTGATATCCTAGCGAAAAGGGGGGAAACCGTGCCACGCATGAAGAAAGCTGCAGTTTTCGTACGCTGTACCGAGGAAGAAGCCGAGAGGATCCGCCGCACTGCCCGTGCGGAGCGCCGCACCTTGAGTGGATTCGTCCTCAACGCGGTGTTCAACCGAATCGCCATGCGGGACCGCCTGCTGGCCGAGCAGGAAGCGGAGTCCAAGCCGAAGGTGTTGGCCCGCGACAACTAGCCGTGCTCTGCCGCCAGCGCCCAAGCTCGTGACCTCCGTACTTCCGCGCGGTTACCATCTCTTCCCGCGGAGGTACCGGATGGTTGGCCGACTTTTCGACCGCACCGATTATAATGCGCCCATGGAATGCACTGACTTAGCCGCCCTGCGCCAGGAGGCCAGGGTAGTCTTCAAAGACCTGACGCAGCGCCGGCGCCGCGCCCGCCAGTACGCTGCCGCCGAAGCCGGACAGGAGAGGGTCGTCTCGGCGCTGGTGCGTCGCGGCGACTTTGAGGCCTACCTGCAACGCCGTCTGGCCAAGAGCACGGCGCGCATCGAGGCCCACCTGATCACCCACGGCTGCGAGTCCTAGAAGCGCAGGCGCGCGCCCGCGCATCCAATCGCGGCATGGGATTGCTCATCCGCTCCTCGCGCATTCACCGGGAGGGTTGTTACACCACGACGCCCATCCGCCGTGGCACGCGCATCATCGAGTACACGGGCGAGCGCATCAGCATTCCGGAAGCCGACCGGCGCTACGACGGTGACGAGATCACCTATCTGTTCGGACTCACCGGCGGCAAGCGGGTGATCGACGGCACCGGCATCGCGGCGCTGATCAACCACTCCTGCGATCCCAACTGCGAAGCCGACGAGATCCGCGGGCGAGTGTGGATCTGGGCCATCCGCGACATCCGCGCCGGCGAAGAACTCACCTACGACTACAACCTGTATGACGGCGAAGATGACGTGCCCTGCCACTGCCGGGCCCGCCAATGCCGCGGCAGCCTGTACTCGGAGGACGAATTGAAGAAACGCAAAAAGGCGGCGCGCCGGCGGAAGCCCGCGGCATAGCCGCCAGCCGGATCAGGCGGTGGCCCGCCGGGGAAAGGCGCTGACCGCGGCCTGCTCGTTGTCGTAGCACTCGAAGACGGTGATCAGCTTGGTGATCTGGAGCTGGTCATGCACGCGCTGGGTCAGGTTGGCCAGCTTGATCTCGCCGCCCTGGTTGCGGGCCGAGGTGTAGAGCCCGACCAGCGTTCCCAGGCCGCCGCTATCGATGTAGCTGACCCCGCTCAGGTCGATGACGATCTGTTTGGCGCGCTGCAGCACGCCCTTGACCACGTCGCGGAGGTCCGCCGCCTCTTCGCCAAAGACGATGCGTCCGCTGCAACTGACTACCGTGACACCACCCGCCTCATGGGTCGAGATCTTCAGAGCCATAGCCGCCTCCCAGCGCGGTCCCCAGGCCGCAAAATTCGAGCAAGCGTAGCGCCGTTGCCCGCGCTTTGCAAGGCCCACCGGCACGGGGTGGTGGGTCAGTCTCCGAAAAGCCGGCCACGCATACGTTTGGACGGAGGACTTTCCGGCTGCAGTGCCGGTCAGTTGTGTAAAACCCTGTTATCGACAGCTATCCTGGAAAGCGCGACAATTCTGCTTCGGCTACCCTTCTGCGTTCTCCACGATTGCGAGAGTCCGCTTTAGGATCGTGGGCACAGCACCGCCAGCGCCGAGACAGCATTGATGACCCCGATCACAATGCACCACCTGGTGAAGCGAATAG
>DATNJE010000003.1:0-2846 GCA_035604095.1 Terriglobales bacterium | reverse complement strand
ACCAGGTGCGGGTGGTCGCCATCACCGGCGCGGTGCTCATCTTCGCTGTGATCGTCGCGGTGATGTCGTTTGTGCTGCAGCACCCGCTGCGGGAGCTGCAGGAGAAGATTGCACTGGTGCGCCAGGGCGACCTCAACGTCTCGGTGAACTTCACCAACCGCAACGACGACATCGGCAACCTGGGACGCGATTTCAACGAAATGGTCCGGCAGCTTCGCGAAAGCCGGGAAGAAATCCAGCGCCTCTACCGCACTCAGATGTCGCGGGCCGAGCACCTGGCGACCCTGGGCGAGCTGGCTACTGGCCTGGCGCACGAGATCCGCAATCCGCTGGCCGGGATCGCCGGGGTGATGGACATTATCGGCCGCGACCTGCCCGAGACCAGCCCAGCGCGCGAGGTCTTGGGCGAAGTGCAGCAGGAGATCCTGCAGATCAAGCGCATCCTTTCCGACCTGCTGGAAACCGCCCGTCCCAGGCCGCCTGATTTTCGCGCCACCGACCTGAACTCCACCACGGAACGCGCGGTATCGCTGGCGCGGCAGCAGACCATCTCGCGGCCGATCGAGATCAAACTGTCGAGGGCGCACGAACTGCCGCCGGTGGAACACGACGCCGGGCAGATCCAGCAGGTGCTGCTGAACCTGCTGCTGAACGCCATCCAGGCGATTGATGATGCCGGCAACATCCGCGTGCGCGTCAGTTCCGAGGATGGCTTTGCCACGGTGGCGATTTCCGATACCGGCCGCGGCATTCCTCCCGAGCACCTGGCCAACATCTTCCGTCCTTTCTTCACTACCAAGAAGCGAGGCACAGGGCTGGGGCTGTCGCTGGTTTCCCGTATCGTGGAGGCCCACGGCGGGCGAGTGCAAGTCGCGAGCACTCCGGGGCAGGGAAGCCAATTCATGGTGTGGCTGCCGTTTCACCACGCCGAGGCCCCGCGAAAGGCGTCCTGATTTAGAGTAGGTCATATGGCAGACGAGACCGTACTCATCATCGACGATGAGAAACTGGTGCGCTGGTCGCTGCGCCAGAAATGCGAGGAGTGGGGCTTCTCCGTTCTGGAAGCGGACAACGGCACGTCCGGGTTGCGCATGGCGCAAAGCGCGAATCCCGACCTCATCCTGCTCGACGTCCGCATGCCCGACCTCGGCGGCCTGGAGGTCCTGGAGCGGCTGAAGGACGCCGGCAACGCGCGCGCGGTGATCATGATCACCGCCGACCCGCAACTGGACGACGTCAAGGCCGCCATCAAGCTCGGAGCCTTCGACTTCATCGGCAAGCCCATCGACTTCGACGAGCTCCACGTGACCACGCAAAACGCGCTGGAGGCCACGCGGCTGCGCAGCGAAGTGGAATCGCTCCGCAGCGAGATGCAGCGGCGCGTCGGCTACCGCGACGTGGTCGCGGTGTCGAAGAAAATGTCCGAGCTCATGGGCTTCGTCCGCAAAGTGGCGGCCAGCGAGGCTTCCACCATCCTGATCCAGGGCGAGAGCGGCACCGGCAAGGACCTGATCGCCAAAGCCATCCACTACCAGAGCACGCGCCAGGAGAAGGCTTTCGTCGCCGTCAACTGCTCGGCCATCCCCGAGAACCTGATGGAAGCCGAGCTGTTCGGCCACGAGAGGGGCGCCTTCACCGACGCCAAGGCCATGAAGAAAGGCTTGTTCGAAATCGCCGATCACGGCACCTTGTTTCTCGATGAGATCGGCGAGCTGTCACCCTTCCTGCAGGCCAAGCTGTTGCGCGTGCTCGAAGACCAGGTGATCCGCCGCGTCGGCGGCGTCAAGGACATGCAGGCGGACGTGCGCGTGATCGCCGCCTCCAACCGTGACCTGGAGCGCGCCGTGCAGGAAAGCACTTTCCGCCAGGACCTGTTTTACCGGCTGGCCATCATCAGCATCTACATCCCGCCGTTGCGCGAGCGCAAGGAAGACATTCTCCCGCTGGTGGAGTTCTTCATCGAGCACTACAACCGCAAGTTTCGCAAGGCGATTCGCGGGATCGCCGACGACACTCGCCGGCTGCTGCTCAACCACGACTGGCCGGGGAACGTGCGCGAGCTGAAGAACGCCATCGAGCGCGCCATGATCCTGGAGGATGAGCCGGTGTTGCGTCCCGATTACATGCCCTTCTCCGTGGCCCAACAGCACGCGCACGTCACTGCCTTCGAGCACATGTCGCCCAGCGCCGGTCCGAGCACGGCTTTGTCCAACGGCCGCAGCCTGCCGCGGCTCTCCATCCCCGACGGCGGCACATCGCTCGAGGAAGTGGAGCGCGCGCTGGTGGAGATGGCCTTGCGCCAGGCCAACGGCAACCAGACTCACGCCGCCAAGCTGCTCGACATCAGCCGCGACGCCCTGCGCTACAAGATGAAGAAGTTCGGCCTGATGCGTCCGGAGGAAGAAGAGCAACCGGCGTCCCAGCCGGAACCGCAGCCGGAACCATAGACCAGTTCACCCTTGCTGTAGCCGATCTGTCATCCCGAGCGAGGGGAGGGCTCCCGCGCGTTTTCCCCGGCGCGAGAAACCCGAGTCGAGGGATCTCGGTTTTTGAATTGCGCCGTCTGCAGCTGTTTACCCCTGCGTTACCCCGCGAAGCCGGCCTCCGAGCCTCAGGATGGGACTTCCCCCACCCACTGATCCGATGAAATAAAGGACTTAGCGAGCTTGATCCCATCGGGTCCCATTAAAACAAAGGACTTATACGGGCAATAATATACTTGCCGAATCAGGGAAAGGGGAGGATACTGATTCCAATGGAGATAACGACGGTGCGTCGGATGGGGGCGCTGCATGAGAGAGCGCCCCTATTTCCCCCTGACGCATTTGGCCGGTATCCACGTGTCC
>DATNJE010000002.1:0-5480 GCA_035604095.1 Terriglobales bacterium | reverse complement strand
TCAGCGAGTTCATGGAATTCCTGGCGATCCCCGACCTGGCCGCGGACCCCGCGAGCCTGCGGCAGAACGCCATCGCCATCCGCGAGATGTTCGAGAAGCGTGGCGTGCGCACGCGCCTGCTGCAGACCGGCGACGCGCCGCCCGTGGTGTACGGAGAAATCGTCACCCCCGGCGCCGAGCGCACCCTCATTCTTTACGCGCACTATGACGGCCAGCCGCTCGATCCCAAGGAGTGGGCGACTCCGCCCTTCGCTCCCGCCTTGCGCGATGGCCCGCTGGAGAACGGCGGCAAGGTGATCCCGCTGCCCGCCGCCGGGCAGGCGTTCGGCGCGGAGTGGCGCATCTATGCCCGCGCGGCCGGCGACGACAAGACGCCCTTCATCGCGCTCGCGGCTGCGCTCGACGCCATCCGCGAGAACAAGATCCCGCTGAAGTCGAACATCAAGTTCCTGTTCGAAGGCGAAGAGGAGGCCGGCTCGCCGCACCTGCAGAAGATCCTGGCCGATAACAAAGACCTGCTGCGCGGGGATGTGTTCCTGATCTGCGACGGCCCGCTGCACCAGAGCCGGCGACAGCAACTGGTGTTCGGGGTGCGCGGCATCCAGGGCGTGGACATCACCGTCTACGGCGCCCGCCGCGAACTGCACAGCGGACACTACGGCAACTGGGCGCCCAATCCCGCCATGATGCTGGCGCAACTGCTCGCTTCCATGAAGGGCGAAGACGGGCGCGTGCTCATCGACCACTTCTACGACGGCATCGAGCCGCTAGGCGAGGCCGAAAAGCGCGCCATCGCCGAAGCCCCCGACCCTGACGAAACGCTCCAGCAGGAATTCTGGCTGGGCCGGACCGACGGCGGAGGCAAGAAGCTGCTGGAGCTGCTGAACCTGCCCTCGCTCAACATTCGCGGCATGGCCAGCGGGCATACCGGAGCGCAAGCCAGCAATGTGATTCCCGCGACCGCCACCGCGTCCATCGACATCCGCCTGGTCAAGGGCATCGACCACCGCGAGGCCGCGGCGCGGGTGGCCGAGCACATCCGCAAGCAGGGTTACTACGTGGTGGAGAGCGATCCCGACCGGCAGACGCTTCTGGCGCATCCCAAAGTGGCCAAGGTCGTAATCGACGCGGGCAGTTACAACGCCTTGCGGACGCCCATGGATTTGCCCATCGCGCGCCGGCTCACGGAGACGCTCGAGCAGGTTCGCGGGCCGGTGATCAAGCTGCCCACCTCGGGCGCCAGCCTGCCGCTGTTCATGATCCAGCAGGAACTCGGCACGCCCACCATCTCCGTGCCCATCGCCAACCACGACGACAACCAGCACACCTTCAACGAGAACCTCCGCATACAGAACCTGTGGGATGGGATTGAAGTGATGGCGGCGCTGCTGACGATGTAGGCTCCCGCGGGTTGACATTCACTTTGCTTTTGGTCCGGAGTGTGGCAATAATTTCAGCAGCACTCCATGAACAATGTCTTGCCGGGCCTGCGCGGAGGGATGTCTTGAGGATCTTCCTGCGCGCTCGCCGCTGCCCGCAATGCGGCAGCCACCATGTGCGGCGCAGCCGCCATCGCCGGGTCTGGGAAAAGCTGCTCGGCCTGCTCACCATCCGGCCCTATCGCTGCCACGGCTGCAACTTCCGCTTCTTCGCCTGGTGGGGTTGGGAGCGCCGCAGCGTCCCGCGGCTCAGCCGGGTAGTGCTGCGGCTGCTGGCCGGCGCCTCCGTGATCGTGGTTTCCTTCTGGCTCCCGGTGCGCTTCTTCGGGGCCACCGCCGGCGCCATCATGGGCGTGGTGCTGTGGGTGGGCACGGCCTTGATGCTGGGCTCTTAGGGAAGAATTCTCTTGGTGCTGCGCTGCGGCTGCTTCTGGGCGGTCTCGGACTGCGGCGGCTTCCTCATCTCCCCGGCGTGGATGGCGCGCCACGACCAATCGTCCAGGCTGGACATTGATCCGGCGACAGCGCGGCACAGGTAAAAGATGGGCGCGGTAATCAGCAGCAACACCCGCACCGCCCAACCTGCCAGCCACATGGTCGCCTCCGCAGGGCTGCGAATCATACTATTGCACTAGCCTTGGGGCAACCAGAACCAAGATAGCGGGCCTCGGTTACGTTCGCACCTTGACCCGAAGAGATTGCCTCGAAGGGTGCACGATGAGCCCGGACGCGCATGGCTGCGTCTCTCCACGCGCGATTGTAGAATAGAAACTAAGGATGTGGGTGCCAAGCCCAATCTTGATCTATGCAGTTTAGTGAAACCTACGATGTTGTCATCATCGGCGCGGGCCACGCCGGCTGCGAGGCCGCGATGGCCGCGGCGCGCATGGGCCTGCGCACCGCTCTCTACACCCTGAACCTCGACCTGATCGCGCAGATGTCCTGCAACCCCGCCGTGGGCGGCATCGCCAAGGGACACCTGGTTCGCGAAGTGGACGCCCTGGGCGGCATCCAGGGCGAGGTCACCGACCACGTCGGCATCCAATTCCGCCTGCTCAACACCTCGCGCGGGCCGGCCGTCTGGTCGCCGCGCGCCCAGTGCGACAAGCAGCAGTACAAGATCCACATGCGCCAGGTGCTGGAGTCGCAGCCCAATCTCAGGATCAAGCAAGCGGAAGTTGCGGATCTCATCATGGAGGAGGCAGGGGCCGATGTCTCTGGCGACCGGCGACTGGCGACTGGCGACTCACGCCGGCGTTGCGTCGGTATAACGCTCCGCGACGGCCGCACCGTCAGCGCCGAAGCCGTGGTCATCACTACCGGAACGTTTCTCAACGGCCTGATCCACTGTGGCGAGCAGACCTATCCTGCCGGCCGCTCCGGCGAGCCGCCCTCGGTGCTGCTGGGGGAAGCGCTGAAGCGCCTGGGCCTGCGCGGATGCCGCCTCAAGACCGGCACGCCGCCGCGCCTGGACGCCCGCACTATCGACTGGTCGCGCTTCGAGCCGCAGCCCGGGGACGCCGATCCCACGCCCTTCAGCTTCCGCACCCGCCGCGTCACCCACGCCGACGGCCAGGTCGCCTGCCACATCGCCTTCACGACGCCGGAGACGCACCGCATCATCCGCGAGAACGTTCACCGCTCGCCCATGTACTCCGGCCAGATCAAGTCTATCGGCCCGCGATATTGTCCCTCCATCGAAGACAAGATCGTGAAGTTCCCCCACCACGAAAAGCACCAGCTCTTCCTCGAGCCCGAGGGCCTGAACACCTACGAGACCTACCTCAACGGCATGTCCACGTCGCTGCCTATCGATGTGCAGCTCGCCATGGTGGCCTCCGTTCCCGGCCTGGAGAAGGCGGAGATGCTGCGCCCGGGCTATGCCATCGAGTACGACTCCATCGACCCAACGGAACTGGAGCGCACGCTCGAGACCAAGAAGATCGCCGGCCTATTCCTCGCCGGCCAGATCAACGGCACTTCCGGCTACGAGGAAGCCGCGTGCCAGGGGATCATGGCCGGCATCAACGCGGCGCTCAAGGTAAAGAGCGAGCCGCCACTGGTGCTCGACCGCACCGAGGCCTACACCGCCATCCTCATCGACGACCTCATCTCCAAGGGCACGCTTGAGCCCTACCGCATGTTCACCTCGCGCGCCGAGTTCCGCCTGCACCTGCGCATCGATAACGCCGACCGCCGCCTCACGCCGCATGGCCGCCGCGTCGGCCTGATCGGCGACCAGGCCTGGGCCGACTATCTCGCCAAGCAGCAGCGCATGTCTGCATTGAAGGACTATCTGGAGAATACTCGTCCGAGCGGATTGCCGGCCGCGCTGGCCGAGAAGGTTGGCAACGCCAGCGGTGCGACGTGTGCGCAGCTCCTCAAGCGGCCAGAAGTCACCATTGAAGACTTCGTAACCGTGCTTCGCGAAATCATGCCGCAATTTTTCGAGGTGGGAGGGCACGGCTTTAGCCGTGCCGATGCCGGCAACAATAATGAGGGGGCTTCAGCCCCTGCGGTCTTGAGTTCCGCCGTCCGCAACGAGCTCAAGTCCGTCGAGACCGAGATCAAATACGCCGGCTACCTGCAGCAGCAGGAGCGTGCCATCGAGCGCCTGAAGAAGGCCGAGCAGCGCAGTATTCCGGACTGGTTCGACTACGCCTCGGTCAGCGGCCTCTCCCGCGAGATGAAGGAGAAGCTGCAGCGCGTCCGCCCGCGCACCATCGCCCAGGCCAGCCGCATCCCCGGCGTCACGCCCGCGGCTGTCTCGCTGGTTAATGTTTATATTGAGATCCAGGCGCGGCGGCATGCGTCATCGCTCTCGACCGCGGATTGAGTAGTGCCGCCGCTCCGGGGCTGGCGAGTTCTTGCCCTCCTACCCAGACCTCCCGGTCTGGGCTATTGCATATCGGCGCTCCGCGCCTCTCGGTGTCGTGTGCTGCGACCCGCATGAATCCGCGATGGGCACGCTGCAGTAGGCGCGAAGGGCCGCAACGTAATAGGCCAGGCCGGAAGGCCGGGGTAGCGGGAAGAGCTCGGTCGCAGCAGGCCCGAAGGGCCGGAAAGCAATAGCCCAGGCCGGAAGGCCTGGGTAAGCGTATATAAGATGAGCCGAGCCCCGGAGGGGCGACACCCACCATGGCCCATTCCTACGTCTGCGTCTATGTTCACATCGTCTTCAGCACCAAGAACAGGCAACCGCTCATTCCCGAGCAGAAGGGCCGAGTCCTCTGGCGATACCTTGCGGGCATCGCAAAGAATCATGGCCTGAAGGCCGTTGCTGTAGGAGGAATGCCGGATCACGTTCATATTCTTCTGTCGCTCTCGCCCGAGATGGGGGTCGCCAAAGCGGTCAACCTCTTGAAATCGAATTCGTCCAAGCGGATGCGAGAGGAGCACCCGCGCTTTGGCTGGCAGGAGGGATATTCGGCCTTTAGCGTGAGCGCCTCAGCACTAAATTCGGTGGAGGAGTACATCAACACGCAACCCGAGCATCACAAGAGACGCGATTTTGCCCAGGAATATCTGGCGTCGCTGAAGAAGCATGGCGTCTCGTACGATCCGAAGTGGGTTATGGAGTAGTGCCGCCCCTCCGGGGCTGGCGAGTTCCTGCCCTCCTACCCAGACCTTCCGGTCTGGGCTATTGCATAGCGGCGCTCCGCGCCTCTCGAGCGACGCGGAAGGGAAGGATTGATGAAGAACCTTGTGCTGCTGGTGACGCAGGAAGGCCTTGGCCGCGTGGATCCTGCCGACCGCCAGTTCGGCGTGGAAATGTTCGATCGGTTCCTGCATGCATTCGAAAGCCAGGCCGTCCGGCCGGCCTGCATCTGCTTTTACACCAACGGAGTCAAGCTGGTTTGCGAAGGCTCGCCCGCGTTGCTGGGTCTCAGGCTGCTTCAGGGAATGGGAGTGCGCCTGGTTGCGTGCCGGACCTGCCTGGAGCATTTTCAGGTGGTGGCCAAAGTCGCGGTGGGAGAAGTGGGCGGAATGAACGACATCGTCGCCCTGCTGGCCAGCGCGGATAGCGTGGTCACGGTGTAG
>DATNJE010000001.1:0-7277 GCA_035604095.1 Terriglobales bacterium | reverse complement strand
ATGCGGATGTACTCGCGCTTCTTGAAGCGGGCCAGCAGCAGCGAGATGTCGGTCTCGAAGGAGCGCGAGCGGAAGCGCGCGAAGTGCTCCAGAAAGTCTTCCCGCGAGTGCGAGCGGTCGAGGGTGCGGTCGCGCCCCAGGTTTTGCAGTAGGTCGGTGTTCTGGATCAAGGTCTCGCCCAGCCATTGGCTGTAACCGAAGACGGCGATGGCGTAGTGGATCAGGAAGCGGCTGCGGTCGAGCCGGCGCACCGGTTCGTAGCTCTCGGGCGCGCCGGTGAGCCGCTCCAGCAGGTTGAGCGCGGAATCGGGGTCGGGGGATTCGGCCAGCAGCGTGGGCAGCGCCGCCACCACGCCTGGCGACAGCCGCCCCTCCAGACGCGCCAGGTTGGCACGCGCCGCCTCCGGATCGCGAAAGCCGATCTGCGAAACCGCCGCCGCCCAGTCCATGGCCACCGCGGCAGATTATCGCGGAGGAGGGGAAAACGCCACGGGTTCCCACGGATCTCTACGGATTCACGGTTGATCTGTGAAAATCCGCGGCCACCTCTTGGGCCGCTACCCCAGCTCGGGTTGCTGGTTCAGATTCACCCAGTACTGCTCGATGGCGCGGGCCAGCTCGGCCACCGCGATGGGATCGGCCACCTTCACCAGATAGGAATTCGCTCCTGAATCGTAGGCCCGGTCGATGTCTTCGATGTGGTTCGAAGAAGTGAGCACGACCACCGGGACCCGGCGGATGGCGGGCTGCCGCCGCAACCATTCCAGCACTTCGAAGCCGGACTGCCGGGGCAACTTCAGGTCCAGCAGCACGAACACCGGCAGGGGAAAGCGGCTGCGGTCGGAGTAGGGTCCGGCGCCGCTGAGGTAGGCGACCGCCTGTTCACCGTCCTCGACCACCTGGAGCAGGTGCGGGACCTTGGCCTTAAGAAAGGCGCGCTCCACCAGAAAGACATCGCTCTGGTTGTCCTCGACCAACAGGATGGTGCAGGCGGTACTCATTGGCTCTCATCGGCGGCAGGCAGTTCGATCCAGAAACGGCGGCCGCGCCCCAGCTCGGATTCCACTCCCACCGTGCCCCCCATGCGCTCCATGCCCTTGCTCACGATGGCCAGCCCAATCCCGGTGCCGGGATAGGGTGCGGGGCCGTGCAGCCGCTCGAAGGGCAGGAAGATGCGCTGCAGGTGCTCGGGCGCGATGCCCAGGCCGTTATCTTCCACCCACAGCCTGATGCTGCGGTCGCGCGCTTCGGCGAACACCCGCACCTGCGGCCGAGTCCCGGAGGCCACGAACTTCAGCGCGTTGGAAAGCAGATTGGTGAGCACCTGGATCAGGGTCAAACGGTGTGCAATCACGGAGGGCAGCGGCGCCGCGACCGTGATCGACCTCTTGCAGCGCGTGTCGCCGGTGCAGATCTCCTCCACCACTTCGCGCAGGGTTGCTTCCATCTCGACTGGGGAGAGCTCCATCTCGACCCGGCTCAACCGGCTGTAGGCCAGCAGGTCTTCGATCAGTTCGTCCATGCGGCGGGCCGCCTCCATCACCGACCGGGTGTAGCGGCGGCCCCGCTCGTCGAGCTTCTCGCCATAGTCCTCCTGCAGCACCTCGGCGAAGCCCCACATCGCCCGCAAGGGAGCGCGCAGGTCGTGGGACACCGAATAGGCGAAAGACTCCATGGCGCGGTTGGCTTCCTGCAGGGCGGAGGTCAGCCGCTCCAGTTCAGCCGAACGCGCCTCCACTTGACTGGTGTGCACCTGCATGCGGTCCATCCGTTTGCTGCACTCGGTCAGGTCGCGGGTGATCTTGGAGAAGCCGGTGTGTTTGCCCTGGCGGTCGTAGAGCGGGGTGATCGCCACGCTGGCCAAGAAACGGGAGCCGTCCTTGCGCAGGCGCCAGCTTTCGTCCTCGTAGTGGCCGGTCACCAGCGCCGCTTGCAGGTTCGCGGCGGGTGCGCCCCGCTCCACCTCCTCGGGCGGGTAGAACACGGAAAAGTGACGGCCCAGGATCTCGTGGGCCTGGTAGCCTTCCATCCGCTCAGCACAGCCATTCCAACTGGTCACGCAGCCACCGGCATCGAGGAGGTAAATGGCGTAGTCGCTGACGCACTGAACCGCGCGCCCGAGGCGGCCATCGCTGGTTCCATGACTGCGGGCGGCTTGTGGCGGCCGGAGATCGGGAAGAGCGCTCATCGTGTCTCGGTCAAAGCTACGAGTGAGGGGTTGAGTGGTTGCGGCTGCGCATCCCATCCACTGTGGCATCCGGCTGGACTGGCACAAATCCTATCCCGCCGCAACTGCCGCCGAGCATCCAGGGCGGTAATTTCAGCGGTCAGGCGTTTCCCATTTAGGGAAAGAACTGTTTAGGGATCACAGCCAAGGCGCTGCCCGGGATGGAGAATTATTGGGCTTGCTTTGCTCCCAGGAGGGTTAGCGATATGAAGAGACCAGTTAAGCAAACGTCCAAGCCGCGCGCGGCCGTACGACCGAGTTCGGTGCGGGTGATCCGCATCACCGAGGAAGCGTGGGCGGCGAAATGTGGGTCGCTCGTGAAGCGGGGCCGGCTCCTCGAACCCGAGGAGTTTTTCGATCGCGCACTGCAGCTCGGTTCCCGGGACAAAGCTTCGTGACGAAAAAGGCCCGGCATCTCTGCCGGGCTTGCTTATCTTCACCGTTTAACTCTGTGGCCGAAGGCCAAGAGCCGACGACTAAATGTCGTAGTACAGCGCGAATTCGTAGGGATGCGGTCTGAGCCGCACCGCCTGGTCTTCTTTCTCGCGTTTGTACGAGATATAGGTGTCGAGCAGTTCCTCAGTGAACACGTCGCCCTTGAGCAGGAAGGCGTGATCGCTCTCCAGCGCATCGAGCGCCTCGCCGAGCGAGCCGGGCATCGACGGCACCTTAGCCATTTCCTCCGGGCCCAGGTCATAGATGTCCTTGTCCAGCGGCTGGCCGGGATCGATCTTGTTCTCGACGCCGTCCAGTCCCGCCATCACCATGGCCGCGAACGCCATGTAGGGATTGCAGCTCGGGTCAGGCGGGCGGAACTCCACGCGCTTGGCCTTGGGCGAAGCCGAGTACATCGGGATTCGGCAAGCCGCCGAACGGTTGCGCCGCGAGTAGGCCAGGTTGACCGGGGCCTCGAAGCCCGGCACCAGGCGCTTGTAGCTGTTGGTGGTGGGCGCGATGATGGCGGAGAGTGCCTGCCCGTGTGCGATTAAGCCGCCTATGTACCAGAGCCCCATCTGCGAGAAACCGGCGTAGCCGTCGCCGGCGAACAGCGGCTTGCCGCCCTTCCACAGCGACTGGTGGGTGTGCATGCCGCTGCCGTTGTCCTGGAACAGCGGCTTGGGCATGAAGGTGACGGTCTTGCCGTACTGGTTGGCGACGTTGCGGCAGATGTACTTATACAGCATCATGTGGTCGGCGGAGCGCACCAGCGAGTCGAACTTCAGGTCGATCTCGGTCTGTCCGCCGGTAGCCACCTCATGGTGGTGGCACTCCACTTCCATGCCGCAGCTCTGCATGGTCAGGGCCATCTCGCTGCGCAGGTCCTGGTAATGGTCGGTGGGCGGCACCGGGAAGTAGCCCTCCTTGTAGCGCGGACGGTAGCCGAGGTTGTTCTCTTTGCGCCCGGAATTCCAGCGCCCCTCCTCGGCGTCGATAAAGTAGAAGCCGTACTGCTCGCGCTGGTCGAAGCGCACGTTATCGAAGATGAAGAATTCCGCTTCGGCCCCTATGTAGGCGGTGTCGGCGATGCCGGTGGATTGCAGGTACATCTCGGCTTTGCGCCCGATGTAGCGTGGATCGCGGTCATAGCGCTGCTTGGTCACCGGGTCGATGACGTCGGCGATCATCGCCAGCGTCGGGGCCTCGGTGAAGGGATCCAGCATGTACCAGGACGCATCGGGGATCAGCAGCATGTCGCTCTCGTGGATGGCGGCCCAGCCCCGGATCGAGGAACCGTCCATGCCGAAGCCCTCTTCGAACGAGGATTCGCTGAATTGATCGATAGGATAGGAAACGTGGTGCCAGAGCCCGGGAAGATCGGTGAAGCGCAGGTCCAATATCTTGACCCCGTTCTTCTTGACAAACTCCATCACGCTCTTCGGATCAGCCATGCTTGACTCCTTTGGCGCGAGCGTGGCCCGCGCAGGGTTATGCGTATGGGTGCGGTCGAATGAATAATTCTGGCCGGACTATCCTAGACTAATAGGCGGCGGCGCGGCGGTGGAAATATTCATTTTTTATCGCCACGATAAGCCCGATTTATGAGGCGGGGTGCGGCCGAGTTTTCATATACTTGCGGGACGGCAGCTTCTAGCTACGAGCTACTAGCTAGGAGCCAGAGGCCAGTAGCCAGCAGCTATGGACTTCGACCAGCTAGAAACGTTCCTCGAGGTGGCGCGGCACGCCAGCTTCTCCCGCGCCGCGGAAAAGCGCTTCCGCACCCAGCCGGCGGTCTCCGCCCAGATCCGTACGCTGGAGGAAGAGGTGGGTGCGCGCCTCTTCGACCGCTCCGGCGGCAAGGTCTCTTTGACCGCTGCCGGCAAGGAGTTCCAGAAATATGTTGAAGAAACACTTGAAGCCCGCAAGCAGATGGTCACCCAGCTCGCCGAGATGGAACATGTCCCGCGCGGCGAGATCGTAGTCGGCGCCAACGAGGGCACCTGCCTCTACGTGCTGCCGGAGGTCTTCGCCGAATTCAAGAAACAGTATGGCGGCGTGGCCGTGAGCATCAAAAGCGATGAAAGTACCAAGATCCTGGAATCGATCATCGACAACTCGGTGGACTTCGGCGTGGTGTCGCTGCCGATCAGCGACAACCGCCTGACGGTGGTGCCCATCCACCGCGACGTGCTGGTGGTGATCGCCGCGCCGCAGCATCCGCTGGCGCGCATGAAGTCGGTGCCCATCGCCGAAGCCGCCCGGTATCCGCTGCTCTTGCCCAAGGCGGGACACACGCGCGATGCCCTGGAAGACATCTTCTTTGAGCGGCGGCTGAAGCCCACGATCTCCATGGAACTTGACTCCAGCGAACTGCTCAAGCGCTTTGCCGCCGCCGACGTGGGCGTGGGATTTACCGCCCGGTCGAACGTGGTGGACGACGTGCGCGCCGGCCTGCTGGCCGCCCTGCCCCTGGCCGACGTCACCATCAAGCGCGACCTGGCTCTGGTCTTTCGCAAGGACAAGGCGCTCAGCCGCGCCGCCCTGGCGTTCATCGAGATCGCCGTCAAGCTCAAGACCCCGGAGCGCCAGTCGGTGGGAACGTGAAACTTCCGGGGGCAGAATGGTCATCTAAGCGGTTAGTGGGAGTTCTATCCTTACAAGGAGATCACGCATGAGATTCAGTCTTCCTCGCGCCGCGGCGGTGCTGGTTCTGCTCGCGGCGGTCCTGGCCGTAGCCGCCGACAAGCCGCAAAGCTTCACCGGCAAAGTAAGCGACGCCATGTGCGGCGCCCATCACATGATGGCCGGCTCTTCCGACGCCGACTGCACCCGCGCCTGCGTCAAGCAGGGGTCGAAGTACGCCCTGGTTGTGGGCGATGAGGTGTACACGCTGGAAGGCGGTGATGCGGCCGCCCTGGACAAACTGGCTGGCCAGAACGCCACCGTCCACGGCACGCTCAAGGGCAAGACCATCACCGTGGCCTCGGTGGCGCCCGCCAAGTAGCGCCCGTAGGTTTTTTCACCGGCGAGACGCCGAGACCACAGGAACGCCACGGATTGGCGCGGATGTCCACGGATCCTGTCTAGATCCGTGTTCATGCGTGGCCGGTTTTCGGCTTTCTCGCCCCGCCTCAAGATTTCATCTAGACACGCGTGCCCTTGTGTTACATTCTGCGATTCGCAGCTATCCGAGGAGGTGCGGGCAGTTGGGCAAAGACATGGTCCCCAAGCGGATCTTTCTGACCAAGGGCGTCGGCAAGCACAAGGAGCGGCTGACCTCGTTCGAGTTGGGCTTGCGCGACGCCGGCATCGCCGCCCAGAACCTGGTGCGCGTCTCCTCGATTTTCCCCCCCAACTGCAAGCTGATCCCCCGCTCCCAGGGGTTAAAGTACCTGCACGCCGGCGAAGTGGTGTTTGCCGTGGTGGCGGAGAACTCCACCCGCGAACCGCATCGCCTGGTGGCCGCGAGCATTGGCCTGGCCATCCCCGCCGATCGCAACACCTACGGATATCTCAGCGAGCATCACTCCTTCGGCGAGACTGACGACACCGCCGGCGACTACGCCGAAGAGCTCGCCGCCGAGATGCTGGCCACCACGCTGAATTTGGAGTTCGATCCCGACCGTTCGTGGGATGAGAAGAAGGAAATCTACCGCATCTCCAACAAGATCGTGCGCACCATGAACAACACCCAATCGGCGGTGGGCGACAAGCGCGG
The DNA here is from genome assembly GCA_035604095.1 of Terriglobales bacterium. Lineage (GTDB taxonomy): Bacteria > Acidobacteriota > Terriglobia > Terriglobales > Acidobacteriaceae > JAHFUA01. The sequence goes on along the minus strand of DATNJE010000001.1, from coordinate 894 downwards.
ACTGTGGACCACAGTGATCGCGGCCGCGATCATGATCTTCGATTAGCGCTCAGCAAGAACGCCACGGATCTTCACGGATAAGCACGGATCAAACCTAATCCGTGACGATCCGTGCCCATCCGTGGCGTTTTTTCCTGGCGGTTCGGCGGGGGTTACCAGAGCGGCTTGCCGGCCTTGTCCCGGAAGGTAAACATCTGGTTGCCACGTTCGATTTTGCGCGCGAGGATGGCGTTCTCGTCGTCGCCGACCTTGGCCTTGGCGCCAACGACCTCGACCTCATCTCCCTTGGCGAAAGCGAAACCGTATTCGCTCAAGAACTTGCTCAAGGCGAGATGGACGGTAACCAGGCCCTTGTCTGTTTTAACTACCAGGTGCGCGCCCATGCCGCCGCTGACCGGGCACTGGAAATCCTTTACTTCCTGCACCACACCCTTGATGGTCACTTCTTTGGCGACGTCGTAGTTGGGAGCGCCGGCCGGGGCTTGCGCCCACGCCAGGGTCACCGTTAATAGAAAGAAAATGCCGACGGCGAGAACGAATCTCTGCTTCATGGCGGACCTCTTTTCGCCGAACGTCGGCGCCGCCCGCACCGGCGCCAGACGACGGATCATCCACTTACTACGTTATGCCTGCCCCGCCCCGTGGTCAGTGACGCCCATCACTTTCTGCTGACCCATTGGTCACCGGCTTCGAGCGCGGAACTTCCTCTGGCCGTGCGGGTTCCCAAAAGGGAGATGACCGCCGCGAGCGGCATCTCTGTTAGCATTGTTTTTGCCTCGGGGGTTCCACCATGGGTGAACTTGGCCTTCCGGAGATCCTGCTGATCCTGGGGATAGCCCTGCTGCTGTTCGGTCCGAAGAAGCTCGGCGACCTGGGCAAGAGCCTGGGAGAAGG